>CABSEO010000286.1 GCA_902476665.1 uncultured Emergencia sp. | reverse complement strand
ACTCACAGACACGCCTGAACTCATCGGCAATTTCTGCAGTCTTTGCCATGCATATCATCGCTCCACAACGCATACCATAAATCGTAAAGGTCTTGGACATGCTGTAAGCCATAATTGGCAGCACATTAGCAGGCAGAGTCTCTACAATCGGCAGAAAACTTCTGTACTTTTCTTCATCTCCTGCAAAATCAATATATGCAGCATCAATAAGCAGCGCAACTTTCTTTTCCTCAGGTAGCTTCGACAGACAGTCGACAACCTTCCGCCAGTCCTCATCACTGAGAGCATAGCCCGTCGGATTGTGAGCCGGAGTATTTAGGATGATCACCAGATGCTCCTGTCTCTCCACAAGTTCCAAAACCTTAGCGCTGAACGCCTCAATATTAAAAACTCTATCCTCTGTAAAAAGAGTAAAAGTTTCCAGTTTTCTTCCGATTTCAGCAGCGATAGTGCCATAAGGGGACCAGAACCAGTCGCCGGTCAAAATCGTATCTCCAGGCAGGGAATAATTCGAAATGGTATTTCTGATGGCTCCAGTTCCGCCAGGTGTTGCCACTGCCTCCACTGAACCTTTCGGTTCATATTTACCGAAAGCGGCTCTGACCGCTGCCTTTCTGAATGCCGACGTACCTCCGATTGGCGCGTAAGCGGCATATTCGTCTTTTGTAAGATTCGAAAAGATATCGTCAACAGAAGACAGAACCATTAAATTTCCCTTATCATCCAGCAAGGTTCCAATGGTGGCGTTAATGACCGCATCAGAACCTTTCTCTTCTATCATTGCCTTTGCCCGATTACTGATTCCAAAAATTTTATCCTCTTTGGGAATCGTCCTTCCATTCTGTGCTGCCACTAAAAATTCAGCCATATTGTCACCTCCAAAAATTTCTAATTTAAATTATAGTATGTTCTCCCTGTTTTTACAAGCTATTCTTCGTATGAACAGATACAGAAATGGTGATAATAACTGCTAGGAGGTGAAAAACATGCGCCAAGCAGAAAAGAAAAAAGGAAAAGACAAGGTTGCCGCAGTTTTAATGCTGTGTTTCTGTGTCATTGCTCTGACATCAGTTTTTACCATTAAAGCCAGCATAGACAAAATTTCGGAAAGTACGCAGGACGTACCGGTCACCACAGAAACGCCGACTGATCAGAAGACAGATACTGCCGAACCTGAAAAGACAGAAGAGGAACCCGCAGAGACATCATCTGCAGAAATTCCAACCGTCGACAGCCAGAAGCAGACAACAAAAAAAGCAGCCTTTATCACTCCCATTGATATGGCCACGGCAAAAATTTCAAAAAAATATTCTATGGATATGGTAATTTATAATCTGACGCTGGACCAGTACATGACCCATCCGGGAATCGATTTTGAAGCGCCTACAGGTTCGGGAGTCAAAGCTGTCGCCGACGGCACCATTACCGATGTCTACAATGATGATGCTTACGGAATCACCATCGAAATTACCCACAAAGGCGGATACATTTCCCGTTACTCCTGTCTTTCTACCGATGAAATGGTAGAGAAAGGAGATACAGTGAAAAAGGGTCAGGTCATCAGCACTGTGGGAAAATCAGCACTATATGAGTCCATGGACAAAACTCATCTGCATTTTGAAATGCTGAAAAACGGTAAACTGCAAGATCCTTCAAAGTTGCTGTCCCTATAAAATTCAAATCTATAAGAACAAAGATCACGGATATGTGTGAAGCACTTAATGCAGAACATAAACTTCCGTGATCTTCGGTCTTTTTTTCATAATGTATAAACGTTCTTTTTATTTTTTCATGATCTTTACATAGTTAATATTCTTCCCTGACCTTGCAAACCTGTCTTCATATTCAGTAACAATGTTGTCCTCTGCAAATTCCGAATTGTGAAGATCTCTGGTCACATCTGCAGCAGCCAGCCCTTCTTCCTCTATCTGCTCCAGTGTAAAGGCAAACAGTCCATCATTGTCAGTCTTGAATTCCACACTGCCGTCATTCTTTAAGATCTGCAGGTACTGCTGCAGCCGCTTTCCATAAGTAAGGCGACGCTTCGCATGACGTTCCTTCGGCCAGGGGTCACTGAAGTTCAGGTAGATCCCTGAAAGTTCCTCATCAGCAAAAAAATCTCTGATGTCTTTCACATACTCCAAAACAAATCGTATATTTGTGATATTCTGTTCTTTTGTTCTCAAGGGCTCTGAGAACTACACTCTGATGTCCCTCAATAGCGATAAAATTTCGTTCCGGATGTTTCTTCGCATTCTCTGTAATAAACTGCCCTTTTCCGCAGCCGATTTCCAAATAAAGAGGTCCTTCATTTTCAAAGAGATCACCCCAGTGTCCTTTCAGAGAGGCCGGCTCTTCAATGGTAACATCCCTATAGGCTGCAAGCTTGTTATCAAGATCCTTAATTTTTCGCTGTCGCATAAATTCCTCATCTCATAAAATCAAAAAATTCTCATCAGTATAATCAAAGCAAGAAACACAGCCAGAACAGCAATAGCCCCGTAGTCTCTGCCTCTCAGCTTCATTTCATGCATTCTGGTCCTTCCTCTGCCTCCACGATAGCATCTGGCCTCCATGGCCATAGCCAAATCCTGTGCAATTCTGAATGCACTGATAAACAAAGGCACCAGAATGGGTATCAGAGACTTTGCTCTGTTAAAAATATTTCCACTTTCAAAGTCCGCACCCCGGGCCTGCTGAGCTTTCATAATCTTATCTGTCTCTTCAAGAAGCGTCGGGATAAAGCGAAGTGCGATAGACATAATCATCGCCACTTCATGAGCAGGCACTCCCACATGAGTCAAAGGACCCAGCAGTCGTTCAATACCATCTGTCAGACTAATCGGCTTGGTGGTCAGTGTCAGCAGTGATGATCCTATAATCAGAAGAACCAGCCTGAGTGCCATAAAGGCTGCAGTATAAAGTCCCTCTGCTGTCACCTTCAAAATTCCCCATTGCCACAATACTTTACCATCAGTCATAAAAATATTGAGACAAACAGTAAATACAATAATCAGCAGAATGGGTTTAAGACCTCGCAGAATAAAACCAATAGGTACACGGCTTGCCGCAATTACTGCAGCAAGCGCTGCAATACTGATTCCAAAGCCAATAAAATCATTGACAAGAAACAGTTCTATAATAAATAAAATGGTACCTGTAATCTTGATACGCGGGTCCAGTCTGTGAATGGGAGATTCAGTCCCATAGTATTGTCCAAGTGTAATATCTCTTATCATTGTTTCCTCTGCAGAAAGTTATATAATGCTTCTTCCGCTTCTTTCACGGTCAGGAATGTTCCATCTATATCAATGCCTCTTTCTCTGATTTGTTCCATCAGTTCCGTCACTGGCGGTACGCTGAGGCCGATTTCAGCAAGACGCGCTCTTTTTGCAAAAACTTCTCGAGGCGTTCCC
>CABSEO010000285.1 GCA_902476665.1 uncultured Emergencia sp. | reverse complement strand
TCCGCCTGCCACAGTAGACATGGTACCAAGAGCGGTATTTTCTATAAGAATCCTTTCTATGCGGTTATTCTCATAAAGCTCTGTGCTGACTTTTCCCCAATCTATCCCGGCTTGATACAGTGCCGCTGTAATCAGATGGCTTTCTGCAGTGGTATTGCTATATTGAAAGTTTCCCGTATCTGTAGTAATCGCTGCGAAAATCGCTTCTCCAATTTCTGCATTGATTACAGTATTCATAGTCAGCAGAAGTTTGTAAATCAGCTCCCCTGCAGCTGCTGCATCTTTATCAATATAGTTGTAGTCGCAATAAGGGGAGGTTGTTCCATGATGATCAATGCAAATAGTCACATCTGCCTCATCAAATTTTTTTCTTCTCTTTTCAAACCGAGAAGGATCTCCGCAGTCTACACAGATAGATAAATCCTGTTTTTTTATCACATTCTCATCAAAAGTGCAGTATCCCCGATCTAAAAATGCCAGATTGGCAGGGATTCTATCTTCGATTAGAATATAGCTTTCTTTTCCCTGTCCGCGAAGAGCACAGCAAAGGGCTGCAGCGCTGCCCAGCGCATCCCCATCCATATTTACATGGGGGAAAATCAGAATTCTATCTGCCTCAGAAATCACTTTCACGATTTCTTCAAAAGTATTATTCTTCATGATCAATCCCCAATTTCTCAATCACTTCTGAAATATGTCTTCCATATTCCATGGAAGTATCCAGCTTAAAGATAAGTTCCGGAATATGACGCAGCTTGATCTGACGGCCGATTTCCTTTTTCATCAGCCCTTTCGCACTGCGCAGTCCTGAAAGAACCGCTTCTTCAGGCTGTTTCTTTGTCTCTTCATCTGCCTTTCCTACAGGCAGTACTGTAACATAGCAGGTGGCATAGCTGCCGTCAGAAGTAACTTCCACAGCAGACAGGCTCACCATTGCTGTCTGTAATCTGGGGTCCTTTATATCTCGCAGAAGCATCTGACTGATGATTCTGCGAATCTCTTCTCCAAGGCGCCCCTGTCTGAATCCTTTTCCCATTGTTTTTCCTCTCGTATTGTCTCTGCTTCTCCGACCTTCTCCGAAGGGGCAAGACGGCGATTTCGCCGTCTTGCCCCTTTTAGATTCAGCCTTTTTGCAGAAATCTGTTATTTCCGTTCGATTTCAACCATGTGGAAGCATTCAATAATGTCGCCTTCTTTAATATCGTTATAAGATTCAATACCGATACCGCACTCATAGCCTGCAGCAACCTCTTTGGCGTCATCCTTAAATCTCTTCAGGGAAGAAATCTTGCCCTCATGAATTACAATACCGTCACGAACCAGTCTGATTTCTGCATTTCTGACAGCTTTACCTTCCATGACATAGGCACCGCCGATGATTCCGACACCTGGAACCTTAAATGTGGTTCTGATTTCCACTTTGCCCAGAATTTCTTCTTTAAACTCAGGATCAAGCATACCCTTCATAGCGTTTTCCACATCATCAATAACATCATAGATAACTCTATAGGTTCTGATCTGAATATTCTCTCTGTCTGCCATAGTCTGTACTGCCGTACTTGGTCTTACATTAAAACCAATAATGATGGCGCCTGCAGTGCCTGCCAGCATAACGTCAGACTCAGTTACTGTGCCCACACCTGTATGAATAATATTTACCTTTACGTTTTCATTGTTCAGCTTTTCAAGGGAGGATACCAGTGCGCCCACTGAACCCTGCACATCACCCTTGATAATCAGGTTCAGTTCCTTAACTTCGCCTTCCTGAATCTGACTGAACAGCTTTTCCAAAGTTGTGCTTGCATTTCTGGCCAGCACTTCTTCTCTCAGCTTTTCTTTTCTGTGTTCAGCAATTTCTCTTGCCACTTTGTCGTCTTTTACGGCATTAAACTCGTCACCAGCCTGTGGAACATCTGTAAGACCCAGAATTTCCACTGCAGTAGCCGGTCCTGCCTTTTTGATGGTTTTACCCTTATAATCAGTCATCAGTCTGATTCTTCCTGAGCAGGTTCCTGCAACAACGCTCTGTCCGCTCTGAAGGGTTCCGTTGGTTACCAGAAGGGTCGCTACAGGGCCTTTGGATTTATCCAGTCTGGCTTCAATCACAGAACCCATAGCCAGTCTGTTCGGATTTGCCTTCAGTTCCATCATCTCTGCCTGCAGCAGAATCATCTCCAGAAGATTTACAATACCTTCTCCTGTCTTGGCAGATACCGGAACGCTAATCACATCGCCGCCCCAGTCTTCCACCAGAATACCGTGTTCAGTCAGATCCTGCTTTACTCTGTCAGGATTTGCTCCTGGTTTATCAATTTTGTTAATTGCTACGATAATCGGTACATTTGCAGCCTTTGCATGACTGATAGACTCTACAGTCTGAGGTTTTACGCTGTCATCAGCGGCAACAACCAGCACTGCGATATCTGTAACGTGAGCACCTCTGGCACGCATAGCCGTAAAAGCTTCATGACCCGGTGTATCCAGGAACACGATCTTCTGTCCATTGATTCTAACTTCCGATGCACCGATGTGCTGCGTGATGCCGCCTGATTCAGACGCGGTCACATTGGTCTTTCGGATAGCATCAAGAAGAGAAGTTTTTCCGTGGTCAACGTGCCCCATAACCGTGATGATAGGTGGTCTGGCCTTCAAATCCTCTTCTTTATCTTCAAAGAGTTCCAGACCTTCCTCTTCAGTTTCTTCTTCCACACTGCCGATGGCTACACTGATTCCCAGTTCCTCTGCCAGAATCATTACTGTATCCTCATCAATATTCTGGTTAATATTCGCCATGATACCCAGCTTCATCAGTGTCATAATTACTTTAGAAGTGGATACCTCAGCCTGTTCACAGAAACCGGCGACAGTAATCGGTACATTGATAACTACAGTGCCTTCCGGCAATACTTCTTCTTCAATTTCCGGTTCTGTTACTGCCGGCTTTGGTTTGTTATGTTTCTTTCTCGTCTGCTTTTCCAATGATCTTCTTTCCAGTTTTTCAAATTTATTTTTTTCTTTATCCTGTTTTTTCTTAGAATCATCTCTTCTTCCAGGTTTTGTCTCTATCTTATCCATCTGCGGACGTTCTCTTCTTGCGTTCTGTCCGCCTCTGTCATTTCTGGAGCCATCCTTCTTGTCATGTCGTCCGCCACCGTTTCCACGATTTGCACGCTCTTTTCTGTCACCCTTATCGTTTCTGTCATGTCTGTCACCGCGGCCGTTTCTTTCATTGTTCCTGCCGCTTTCCTTCTTGTCTCCATGACCGTTTTTATCACGTTTTACCCCATCTCTGACAGCCTTTGTGTCCTTGTGATCATCTTTAGCAACAGTCCGTTCCTTTTCTTTCTTCGGTGCAGTTTCTGCAGATTCCTGTTTTGGTACGGCTTCTGCAGATTCCTGCTTCGGCGCAGTTTCTGCTGCTTTTTTA
>CABSEO010000284.1 GCA_902476665.1 uncultured Emergencia sp. | reverse complement strand
AAGAAGCTGATGGAAACCCTTCAGCCTGTATCTGAAGAAGGGGGACAGTCCGGCAGCGATGATCTGCGGATTGATGAAGACGGCGTAGTACTGGAATAGTTTTAGTTTAATATAAAAGATAAGGAGAGGCTATGGAAACATTAACCTGTATCAGAGAGAGAAGAAGTATCAGAAAGTTTAAGCCGGAAGCAGTGGATCATGATACCATCCGCAAAATTGTTGCAGCTGCGGCTTACGCACCATCCTGGAAAAACACACAGACTACCAGATATACGGTGATAGAGGATGCTGATCTGAAGGCGAAAATTGCAGAAGAATGTGTGCTTGACTTTACCTATAACAGCAAAACCATTCTCAATGCGCCGCAGCTTGTGATCGCTTCCTGCGTGACCGGACGTTCCGGATTTGAAAAGGATGGTTCCTTTACTACATCTAAGGAAGACAGATGGGAGAATTTTGATGCCGGTATTTCTGTTCAGACTTTCTGTCTGGCTGCCCACGATTTGGGTGTCGGTACTGTGATACTTGGCATTTTTGATGATAACAAAGTGGCAGAAGCTGTAAATCTGCCTGAGGGCGAAGTGGTTACAGCACTGATTCCGATTGGCTATGCTGAGGGAGACGTTCCTGTCGCTCCTAAGAGAAAAGATACAGAGGATCTGGTAAGATTCATGTAAGAATGCAGACGGCGTTAGTAAACGCCGTTTTTTGTTTTAGAACTGCCCGGCAATGCACAGAACTGATGCACATAAAAACAAATATAAAAGCCAGAATTCTATGAAACCTCACCCACGGTCCAAATACCGAAAAAGTGAATAAATGAGAATGTATTACATTAACGGTGATTTTAGTTTAATTTTATCTCCTGAATATTTTCGAGAAACAGATGAGGAAATAGCCGAAAAACCCTTATTCCCGGTACAGTTTTTTTCTATTTCTATTGACAACACTGTAAACATATGATATAAATATGATATCAAAAAGATATCAACATTACATATCTCTTGACATCGCAGGAACTGTTTGCTGGACTTTTATGTATCCGGCATAGAAAATGTCAAAAGGGAATGAGGAGGAACGTCATGGAAAACAAACTCAATATTACACAGAAAGAGATCAGACCGATGAATGGTATGGTTATGCTGATTGTAGCAGTTCTTGGATCGCTTCTGGCAATTGCTTCCATTATTGTGGGGGCAGTATTTCTGGAAAGCACGCTGGAAGAAGCGTCAGGCTCCATGGGAGCGGGAATCGCGTTAATTGCGGCAGGAATTATTGGAATTATCGTGTTTCCGATTCTTTTTGGCGGACTGAAGGTTGTTGGACCCAACGAAGCACTGGTGCTGACTTTATTCGGAAATTACTATGGAACAATTCTGAAACAGGGATTCTATTTTGTAAATCCGTTCGTGACATACAACAATCCTGTTTACGGTAAAGAGGTTGCTGTGGCCAAGGCGGCGGCGGCCGACAGAGAAAAAGGCGGAAAGCTTTCAAGCGGCAGTGTGAAAGTGAACGCTAAAAAGACGGTTTCTTTGAAAGACAACACGCTGAATAACGGTGTGCAGAAGGTCAATGACATTATGGGAAATCCCATCATTATCGCAGCTGTGGTTATCTGGAAAGTGACAGATCCGACCAAGGCCGTGTTCAATGTGGAGGATTACACGGAATTTCTGTCCATACAGACTGATTCCACTATCAGAAATATTGCCAGAAAGTATCCTTATGACTGTATGGATAATGAAGAACACGATGAGACAAGCGAAAAAACTCTGAGAGGAAGCTCTCAGGAAATTGCAGAAAGTATGAAGATTGAGCTGGCAAAAAAGGTGGAATTTGCCGGACTGGAAATTGAAGAAGTCAGAATTACGCATCTTTCCTATGCCGAGGAAATTGCAGCAGCCATGCTGAGAAGACAGCAGGCTGAGGCGGTCATTTCTGCCAGAAGCAAGATTGTTGACGGTGCTGTCAGCATGGTGAAAATGGCTATTGACAAGCTGGGAGAAGAGGAAGTTGTAGTGCTTGATGAAGAGAGAAAAGCTGCCATGGTTTCCAATCTGATGGTGGTACTCTGCTCAGATAGGGAAACACAGCCTATTGTAAACAGCGGCAGTATCTACTAGGTCATATGGGCAGGGAGACAGAGAGCGGCTATAGACTGTGGGGTTATCTTTAGAGGGATCGGAAATCAGAAGAATAAACCGGAGAAATATTATCATGAATGAAAAAGAAATTCTGAAAAAAGAAAAAGAATTGCAGGAGCGGCTTTCCAGACTGGAAAAACTGGAATCAGAGATTAAGGCGAAAGAGAAAGCTGCAAAGCAGGCAGAAAAAGCAAAAAAACAGATTATTCTGCGTATTGCTCCGTCTCTATGGGAAGAAATTGCCAAGTGGGCTGATGATGATTTTCGTTCCATTAACGGACAGATAGAATTTCTTCTTTCTGAAGCTGTCAGGAACAGAAAGAAGAAGTGAAGGGAACCGGTATAAAACTGTGAGTCCGCAGATTATAAAGTAATCTGCGGCTTTGCAGTTTTTTGTGCATAGAGACTGTATTGTTCTGCTGCGACAGTTTTGCCGGACATTAAAGAAGTCTTATCGCTAAACAGAATCATCGGAACCGACTTTTTATTTTGTCAAAAAGAATTGAAAAAAAGTCTTGGAGAAATTTTTAAAAACATATTGACATTCCCGATCTGAAGGGCTAAAATAAACTACGTTAGCACTCAATGGAAATGAGTGCTAACGAAATGGAATCGAAAAGTAAATTGAACATAAAACATAGAGGAGGTAGTTTAGATGAGTTTTGGAATTAAACCACTTGGAAGCCGAGTTGTAATCAAGAAGTTAGAGGCAGAAGAAAAGACCCAGGGCGGTATCATTCTGACAAGCGCCGCAAAGGAAAAACCTCAGATGGCTGAAGTAGTAGCTGTAGGTCCGGGAACAAAAGATGAACCGATGGAACTGGCACCGGGAAACAAGATCGTATTTTCCAAATATGCAGGCACTGATATCAAATATGAGGGTGAAGAATACACTATCATGAATCAGTCAGATATTCTTGCAACTATCGAATAATTGGAATACATGAAACGTAAGGAGGCAATAAAATGGCAAAAGATATTTATTACGGCGAAGAAGCCAGAAGAAAACTGCAGGAAGGTGTTGACAAACTTGCCAATACTGTGAAAATTACATTAGGGCCTAAGGGTAGAAACGTGCTTATCGACAAAGCATTCGGAACACCGCTTGTAACAAATGACGGTGTAACCATCGCAAGAGAAATTGAGCTTGAGGACAAGGTAGAAAATCTGGGTGCCCAGCTGGTAAAAGAAGTTGCAACTAAAACCAATGATCTGGCAGGCGACGGTACTACAACTGCTACACTGCTTGCACAGATCATTATCAAAGAAGGATTTAAAAATGTGGCTGCA
>CABSEO010000283.1 GCA_902476665.1 uncultured Emergencia sp. | reverse complement strand
GTATGTACTGTCCTGTTTCCTGCGTTCCTCGTTCTTATGTACCTTCAGATGCCGCTGATTAATGCATCAATCTTTTACTATACCTCACGAGGACTGCATCTGGATTTCGGCAGTGCGAGAGGCATGGGATCTCTGACCTATGCATTTATCTCTTTTGTTGCCGGACAGACAATTGTACGCACCGGTGAAATTTCAATAATTTATCTGAGTCTGATAGTTTTGGCAGGACTGATTGTCATTACCATACTTATGCCGTCTATGGATAATGTGCCGCCGCAAAGCAATGCGGCCTGCAATGAGCTTTCAGAAACACCGGGCGAGGGGAGGCGCCATGTCAGTATCATCGCTTTTTCCCGTCGATATCCCCGGTTTATGCTGGTACTGCTCGGCAGTATTCTGATTATGGCATTCCATAGTATCTCGCATACTTACATGATCCAGATTATGGAGTCCGTAGGAGGTGACAGTGCGGCTATGGGTACTGCCTTTTCCATTGAAGCGATTGCAGAACTTCCGGTTATGTTCGGATTCTATAAACTGATTCAGCGCTTTTCTCCGGATAAGCTGATGGTCGCTTCGGGCATTGCCTTCGTGCTGAAATCCCTTGCATATCTATTTGCATCCGGTGTCATCACACTATATCTGGCTCAGATTCTTCAAATGTTCAGCTATGCAGTTTTTGCATCAGCCTCAGTTTATTTTGCCAATGAAAAAATGAGCCCGGAAGATAAAGTAACAGGTCAAAGCTATATGACCGCAACTGTTTCCATCGGTGCAGTTGTAGGGAATTTCCTCGGAGGAATCATTCTGACCGCTGCCGGTGTACAGGGAATTCTTTTGGGTTCTCTGCTGCTGACTGCAGGCGGTGCCGCTGTTATCGCAGCCGGCATAAAACCTTTCAGAAAATCCGTCATTCACTAAAAAACAGATGCCGACTTTCCTTTTCGGCATCTGTTTTTCCTTTGTTTACATC
Organism: uncultured Emergencia sp.; assembly: GCA_902476665.1. Lineage (GTDB taxonomy): Bacteria > Bacillota > Clostridia > Peptostreptococcales > Anaerovoracaceae > Senimuribacter. The sequence goes on along the minus strand of CABSEO010000283.1, from coordinate 2,468 downwards.
TGCTAATCTCTAGTATTTTCCGTAAGTCTTGGCTTCCTCAACCATGACTTTGGCAAAAGTGTCATCCATAGGTGCAGGATATTCACAGCCGGTGGCCAGAATGAAGCCGCCATCCTTCTTATATGCATCTATCTGCTCTCTGCATGCCTGACGGAGCTGCTCTTCACTGCAGGTCATGAGAAAACCCGGGTCGATATGACCGATAAATGTGGTCTGATCTCCGTATTTCTCTTTCATCTCTTCCATAGTCTTGCAGTCATCAGCCAGATGAAGAAGCGAAATAGCCTCAGGATGCATTCTTTCAATCTGATTTTTTACATAAATACCCTCTCCGCAGTTATGAATCATAACCATGGCACCTCTTTCATGGACATGCTCAGCAAGTCTCTGCTGCCACGGACCTTCAAACTCTTCCCAGGATCTTTTACTCATAATTGTTTTAGAAGAATACAGTGTATCAAACATGATAGCATGACAGCCGGCATCAAGCAGTGCGTCACACAGGCTGATCAGCGTTTCAGTAATATTATCCAGTGCTTTAAAGATAGCCTCTTTATTGGTGAACATATCCACCATCAGACGCTCCAGTCCTCTGAGCATAGAGAGAATTCCAAGAGGACCAAATACGAACCCGACAATCGGCTTTTCGTCCCCTTTCGCCTCAGCCAGCAGTTTGGCCAGCTTTATATAATTGGACATTCTTGGTGTAGTTTTCGGATCAAGCACTGTGATTTTTTCATAATCTTCCGGAGTCTGAATAAAATGCGGTCCGTCAGCAGGGCCTGCCGCCATATCCTCAGGATATTTCATTTCCATTCCCCAGTCCGCAGCCTCTACAGAAAGATCCACCAGTGTGCAGATTACGTCAACATCACATTCTTCTGTAGCCTTTAGAATAGAACGGGCACAAAGCTCCGGATCCAGCGTCCAGTCCCGATAGCTTGCATTTTCATATTTCATGGAAATACTGTTAATCAGAGGATAAGCAGGTACTCTGTCAGGTTCCTCATGATTTAACACTTTCATTACTCTTTCTATGGAATTCATATTTCTGCCTCCTTGCTTTCTTACGTTTGTGTCTACAGCAATACTAGCAGAAATGAGGTATTTGTCATATCAAAATTATCTGTCATATTCACAAAGTTTATTGACTTTTTATAGATTTAACGGTAAAATTATCGTAAATATCCAAGTTATAACCAAATTATTTATGATTTTATATTACATTTTTTCACTACAGATATTATGAAACAGCTTAACGAATTTCTCTTTTTCCGCGAAAGAAAATTGAATGAAAAAATCTTGCAGCTTGAGAATTCACTACAGGCTTTTTCTCAGATCACCCATGTACCTGTTTCTTTTTATTCCTCTTCAGGCAGATACTGCTGGTCTTCCACTTCTGAAAAAAGATTCTGCGATTCCAACACCAACTTCGGCAGTGAAGAAACAGCCTGCACAGGGAACCTCCTATCTTCTATGAAAATCTCTCTATCCCTGCCTGATCCTTATATCTTTATGTGCAATTCCGGCCTGATCAATTTATGCTACGCACTGTTTCTGGAAAATAAACCGCGGGGTTTTTTTATTGCCGGTCCTGTAGCCATGGGAAACGATCTGTTAAAAACCCTTCATGCTTTTACAGGTAAATCCTCTACGGAGAAACTGGATTATGATGTGCTGTTCCCTCTGATAAAGTCCCTTAAGATGTACACACCAAGAGAAATCACTGCTCTTACAACTCTGTTTCATAATACACTGACCGCCGCTTTATCGGAGCTGGAGCCGGTCAGACAAAGACCTGCGAGAGCACAGCATTATGAGGAACAGTCGCTTATCAGTCAAAAACTGATTCAAATAAAAAAAGAACACCTGGAGGTGGAATATCCCAGACGTTCTGAATTGCAGCTTGCCAACAGTGTCAAAGATGGAAATATAACTGACTGTATGAAACATTTCTCTAAATATATTGAGGATATTATGGTTTTTGAAGGTGGTAATCTGGCTCTAACCAGACTTCGTCTGGTGGCCTTTATCAGTCAGCTGCTGCGAAGCGATCTGCAGTGGCAGAAAAGCTATGATGCACTGTATCTGCTGGACAAAATCAATAACGCTCAGAATCTCAAAGAAATCATGGAACCGGGAAAAAAACTGATTATGTCTCTCACAAAGAGTTCTGCATCTACAATTTATGCAGGCTCTTCACAAATTGTAAAAAAGGCGGTAGATTATTTAAACTCTCATTACTGCGAGGCAGTCACGCTAAAACAGTCAGCAGATGCACTTCATGTCAACAGCTCCTATCTGTCCACTCTGTTCAAACAGGAAATGGGCCTCTCTTTCACAGCATTTCTCAACCAGCTGAGACTGAACCACTGTGAAGAACTACTGCGCAGCACCAATCTGTCGGTTACTGAAATCTGCCTGGAATCAGGTTTTTCCTCTGCCAGCTATTTTATCCGGCTTTTCAA
>CABSEO010000282.1 GCA_902476665.1 uncultured Emergencia sp. | reverse complement strand
ACAGCTTTACAGAAGAAGGAGGAATTGTCAGAAGTGACGTGTATGTAGTGGATGAAGATTTGAATATCCTTTATACAACTGCAGATAAAGATAAAAAAACTCTGACCAGACGGGAATATGAGCTGCTGACAGACAGAATATCGAAAAAGATTACAATTTCCAAGACATCGTTTACAGATAATGAAGGTAAAGAACGTACAATGCTGGCTTTCAGCCCGAGAAGTTTCAAGAATACCATTGAAAGGATAAAACGTTCCTATCTGATTCTGGCAGTGGAGTTTCTGGCGGCATATGCCCTGATTGCGTTTCTGTTTTCTGCCTGGGTGGCCTGGAGAGTCAAGAAACCTTTAAAAGCGCTGAATCATGCCATGGATGAGGTTTCATCAGGAAACCGGGGTGTTTTGGTGGATTATTGCGGACCGAAGGAGTTTGTGGAGATTTGTGAAAATTTCAATGATATGTCTATGGCTTTAGAACGGATGGAGGAGGATAATCTGCAGCTGCAGAACGACAAACAGAAACTTATTGCAGATATTTCTCATGATTTGAAGACTCCTATCACGGTAATCAAAGGTTATTCCAAAGCTATTACTGACGGTCTGGTGGATGAAGAGGATCAGAAGAAGTATCTGGAAACCATCTATCAGCGGTCAGAAGAGTTAACAGAGCTGATAGAAGAATTTCATGAATATGCGAAAATGGATCATCCTGATAATTTCTTTGAAACGGAATCCACAGATTTGTGCGAGTTTACAAGAGGTTATTTTGCAGAAAAATATAATGAATTTGATATCGGCGGTTATAATCTGGAAATTGATATCGAGGAGAAAAGAATCATGGTAAATCTGGATGGAAAAAAATTCAGAAGGGTTCTGGATAATATCGTCGGCAATTTCTTTAAATATTGTGAAACAGGGTCGACTTTTTACTGTGGTGTTACAGAAGAGAACGGGAAGGCGATTCTGGTGCTTGCCGACAATGGAGGAGGTATTCCTCCGGCCATCCGTACAACACTTTTTGAACCTTTTGTTGTCGGAGACAAAAGTCGTAGCACGAATATCAGCGGTTCCGGTCTTGGACTGGCACTGGTAAAGAAAATTGTGGAGCAGCATAACGGTACAATCTGTCTGAGTACAGACACCGGCAGTCTGATAGATGACAATGGAGAAAGGAAGCTTGATACTCAGTTTGTGATTAAATTAGATGTAATAAAATAATGGCGTTTGACAGAGAAAGCGTCTATGTCAGCATATTTTATTTTTTTCAAGACTAGCGAGACTGTCTGCAATCAAAAACATGAAAAAGGCTCTGCAGAGTATGCATCGGCATTCTCTGCAGAGCCTTTGTGTTTATATTGATACTGCCGGTTTATTTGTTTTTGAACTCAGGCGCTCTCTTTTCCAGAAAAGCGGCCATACCTTCTGTTTTATCTTCAGAGCTGAAAGCAGCTGTAAATGTTTCAATCTCAAATTTACTTGCTGATTTCATATCCATATCAAATCCATTATTGATCGCTGTTTTTGCAGTTGCAATCGCAATCGGAGCTTTGGAAGCAATAGTTTTTGCTACAGCTTCCGCAGTGGCGATCAGCTCTTCCGGAGCAGCAACTTTTTCTACCAGGCCGATTCTGAATGCTTCAGATGCAGGAATCATTTCTGCTGTCATGATCAGATATTTTGCCATTCCTTTGCCTACCAGTCTGGAAAGTCTCTGCGTACCGCCAAATCCAGGAATAATGCCCAGGCCTACTTCCGGCTGACCGAATTTTGCTTTTTCTGAAGCGATTCTGATGTCACAGGCCATTGCCAGTTCACAGCCTCCGCCCAGAGCGAAACCATTAACAGCAGCGATTACCGGTTTTTCAATGCTTTCAATAAGATTCATCACTTTATGGCCGAGAATCATCATCTGGCGTCCTTCAAGGGCGGTGAGCTGATGCATCTGAGCGATATCGGCTCCTGCAACAAAAGCTTTGCCTTCACCGGTCAGAATGACAGCCTTGACTGCTTCATCCTTTTCAATATCTGTAAAGACATTGTACAGTTCTGTCAGAACATCCATATTAAGTGCGTTGAGAGCCTTTGGTCTGTTGACAGTTACGTAAGCAATATTTTCTTTCACTTCGTATTTAATATTTTCGTACATGTTACACTTCTTCCTTTCTGATAGAAAATAGTCCTTGTTAATAATATAACATTTTTATGATCATTTTTCAACAATGTCAGAAGAAATGACCATATATTTTTAACTTTCAGTCCAAGCAGTGCTGCTGAAAAAGAGTTATGCTATTTATCGGCGTTTATTTTGGGCGAGGCAGGCATATCAGAGGACAGAACAATCAGAAGACGGCCTGCCGTAAAGGAAATCTGTGCAGTATCTTCTGTGATTTCATTGCTGACACCCAGAGTGGTGTTGTCTGTCAGCCGATAATCAGTCAGAGGATACTTTACGCCTCGTAAGGTTACATTTTCCGCACAGAGACCGTAACTGACAACACCCAGATAGGTGAATCTGTTTTTTGGCAGAGTATAAGATCCCGGTGCCAGCATGAACACATAGTTCTGTCCGTCGGTAAAAGAAAGATGAGAAAGCTTTCCGCAGTATTTTGCCAGCATGCCGATATTGCCCATGGTATGATCAAATCTTCCTCCCAGACCTCCCAGTACAGTAATATGGGAGGCGCCTTTTGAAACAGCGAGATCAATAGCTGCTTCGCTGTCCGTCATATCTTTTTCTGCAGGAAGTTTAATGACCTTTTCTGCGGGCTGCTCCATGGAATCATAGTCTCCAATGAGAAAATCAGGCTTCAGCCCCAGTTTCCGAGCAGCCAGAAGCCCGCCGTCAGCACAGATAATCGTATCGAACGTATCAAAAGACAGACTGACGTTTTCGATATGATCTATGAAAGAAGTGACAATTAGTGTTTTTGTCATGGTATTTCTCCGATTTCATTTGTATTTGTTTCACAAATATTATATAATATTTTTATCAGCTTTGAAATAAGGAGTTTTTGTATGAATCACATTATTGTAAGAGAAACGGCTTCGGAAATCCGGGCTATTGCAAGAGGTGCGCTGAAAGGAAGCTGGCCTGTTGTTATTGCGGCGATGGCTGTTTATTATATCATGACCACTACAATTCCTGATCTTCTGGGAGTATTGATTCCATCAGCAGCTTATACCGTATACAATGAATATCTGCAGGAATATATTACAATTTCCTATGTGGGTAATCTGTATAATTTCGTGCTTTCCGGCGCTTTTTCTGTAGGGCTGTGCAGTTTTCTTCTGGCTTTTTTCAGAAGAAGAGATGGGAATCCGGCTCATATTTTCAATGGATTTGAGGTGTTTTTAAAATCTTTTGCACTGATGGTGATGCAGAGTATTTTCATTTTCCTGTGGAGCCTGCTTCTTGTTATACCCGGCATTATCGCAGCGCTCAGGTACAGTCAGA
>CABSEO010000281.1 GCA_902476665.1 uncultured Emergencia sp. | reverse complement strand
GGCCTGATTGCCCTTCCCCGGATTGGAATCCGCCATAATCAGTGTGCCGTACGGACTTCCCTCTATGTCGATATTAATGCCTCCAACTACAGTGATTGCCGCCATCTTTTTTATGTCCTTTCTTTTTCTGTAACTTCTATTGACCGCAATAATATACAGCCCTAATCCACAAAAATGCTTCCTCCGATAAATTCTCTGAGGATCGAATTATTGACAATGATACTGTCATCTTCTATGGTCTTGAAAAAGCGCAGGAATTTGAGCATCTGCACCGCTTCAGCATATTCCGGCTCCTGCGGTGTTATCTGCTTAAGCAGAGGCTCTGCATACTTTTTCAGCACCGCAATCTCATAAACGTGATAGGAATTGAATAATACATCTGCCTCTCCACTGTAAGGGAAGATGTTCTTATCTTCACCTGCCCGTACTTTGGGCCAGCTTGCAATGGTACTCTGTGCATTATGTCCGCGATAGAGATTGTCACGCACCATCCGCCGCAGCATGCGTTCATCGGTGGTCGGAATACGATTATGTGCATCGATGTTAAGCTGCGTCAGCGGACTGATATAAATCTTGAATTTTTCTTCTTTCGGAATATAAGGTGTCAGTTCTTCATTGAGCGCATGGGTACCTTCAATAACCACAGGCTGATTCTGCCGAATCGAAGTGATTCTTTTTCCGTATATTTTATGCCCGGTCATAAAGTCAAAAGTAGGCAGATCTACTTTTTCTCCTGCCAAAAGTGCGTTCATATTGGCGTTAAACAGGTCAATGTCCAAAGCTCTCAGATTCTCAAAATCTTTTTCTCCATGTTCGTCAAGAGGCGTATCCTCACGCTCCACGAAATAGTCGTCCGTTCCCATGTAAAGAGGCTGCAGACCATTGACTCGAAGCTGAATACACAGTCTTCTGGCAAAAGTTGTCTTTCCGGATGAAGACGGTCCCGCAATCAGAATGATTCGTTTATGCTGCTTTTTAATTATATCTGCAATTTCAGCAATTTTTTTCTCATGTAAAGCTTCAGAAACCTGAATCAGTTCTCTATACTGCCCGTTTTCAATTTTTTCGTTCAAATCTGCCACATAATTGACATCAAGCAGTTTATCCCATCTAGTCTGCTCACTGAAAGCCTGATACAGTTTTTTTTCGTCTACATAAGGGGGAATCTCCGATGGATTTGACGGATGTGGAAAACGCAGAAGCACACCTCTGCGATACTTTTTCAGTTCAAAATATTCTATGTAACTTGAAGAGGGCACCATAAGCCCGTAAAAAAAGTCTCTCACACCACCCAGAGAATAAAACTTGACCTTTCCCAAATTCAGAGATTCATGCAATAGACGCTGCTTCTCGCTTCGTCCGTCTTTGCGAAAAATTTCCATCGCTTCTTTCCGGGATACAATTTCTCTGACAAAAGGCATATCTGCCTCTACAATCTGATGCATTCTTTTCTCAATCTGATGTATCTGCGCTGCCATAATGGGAGTTTCAGTCTTAATCTCCGTATAAAGTCCCTTATTCAGAGAGTTTTGTATCTCAACTCTGACATCACCCAGACAGTCATAAACCGCCTTCAGATAAATCAGTGACAAGCTGTGCTGATAAATGAGATTTGCCGTCAAGGTCCGCAAATCCAGAAGTTCCACTCTGCACGGCCGCACCAGAGGTTCTGTCAGTTCCTCAAACTGATTATCCACTTTTGCAGCCAGAATCCGGTACGGAAGCTGGTCTTCTTTTTCTCTGTAGATTGCTTCGATGGTTGTCCCCTGCTCAATCTCAACCACTTCCCACTCACCTCGGGGAGCTGTGCGAAGCTGAATTTTCATAAAATACCTCCAAAATCCTTTTGCAATGACACGGCGCAGTAAATGCGTCTCGTCCCTTTATATTCATATGATGAATTGTATCACATTTACGGGATATTATAAACAATATTGGTAAAAATACAAGATGAAAGGAGTGATTTGATGAGAAAATTAATCCTGGCCATTTTAATTATCGGCGGCATCAACTGGGGACTTATCGGCTTCTTTAAGTACAACCTGGTAGACAGCATCTTCGGACCAGATTTCTTTATTGTGTCCCGTATCATCTATGCATTAGTCGGCCTGGCCGCCATCTGGGCAGTTTCATTTCTGTTCAGCGATACAAGAGAGGGATAAGCAAATCCCTCTCTTTTTTGCTTTATTCAGCAGCATGTAGGTTCGCATTCACAGCTGTTTCCGCAGCCGAACGCACCCGGATTACAGAATAACAGTACAAGCAGCAGGAAGAAGAATAACAGACTGTCATCCATACCCTTCTTATGACCATTGCAGCATGACATAACATATACCTCCTAATTTTTTTCTTTTGATATATCATATGAAGATACCCTGTCCGCCGTTACTTCCTCTATAAATTCTGTATTATCTTTCGTTCTAAATTTCCGTCAGCTCTGACAGATCCGGCGAGACAACCTCAGCCTGTCCGCCTTCCTCTGTATGCAGAGAACCCGCTTTTTCCTCCTCGCAGCTGTCTTTCGAAAGCTGTGTCTCAGCATACGCCTCTTCTTCTGTTCTTGTCAGAATATTTCTCTGCTGTATCTGTTCCTGATAGCGGCTTTTACGCTGTGCTTCCGCCTCCCTGCCTTTTTCAACAGCTTTCTGATTATTGTAGCCGAGATACAGACTTACCAGCTTTCGCATCTCATCCTCAAAAAGGGTCAGCCCTTTTCGCATTCTTTCATGATGTTCATCCCAGTCACGCAAATCATATTTGGCAGGTCCTCCATTCCAGCTGATAATATTCAATTCTCGGTTCCAGCCTGATTCAAATCGGGTGATTACTCCCAGATGCTCCTGAATCTCAAATGTAATGTTTCTCTCTGGCATTTTTATTTCCTTTCCATGCCAGTCAGCCCAATGTGAGAATATCATAATTTACATTTTCTGTCAACCATTTAATGTAAATTTTCCTTTTTAATCCATTTTACTATTTCCGCATAATTCAACGACCACAAGCTCCGGGCGATTGAATACACGCAGCGGGAAAGTGCTGTTTCCCAGTCCTCTGCTAATAACCATGACACTATGTCCTCGTTTATGAATACCGCTGGTCAACTTCGGAAGAACCCCTTGTCCGGGTGCAAAAAGACCCTGGGTAAAAGGCAGCCTGATCTGCCCGCCATGAGCATGACCTGCAAAAATCAGATCAAACTTTCCTTCTGCATAAGTTTCCAGAAACTGGGGTTCATGAACCAGAAGAATCTTCAGTACAGGTTCACAATCATCTGCTCCTGCCGCCTTCGTTCTTATTTCCCGCAGTTCTCCCGCAGACTTTCTCTGTCCGACGAACTCCCTTTCTGCCATTTTCAGGGATATTTCCATCGACTTTCGGATCACTTCAGGATCTATATCTGTATCACTGATCCTTCCCCGTCCAAGGTTCCTGTCTTTCTCAAAATCCGGATTGTCTGGTCTTGCGCCTGTCTTTGCCTCATAAAGAGTTTCTTCTGAAAGTCCT
>CABSEO010000280.1 GCA_902476665.1 uncultured Emergencia sp. | reverse complement strand
GTCTCCAAGACCCGGTCCATCCTCACCGTCGGCTTTGCCCACTTTTCCCACATCCCGGCAGATCATATCCACGGCATCTTTCTGCGCTTCACTGCATCTGACGATGCCGCAGTCTTCGATGTGCAGCCGGTCTGCGATAAGCTCTTTTGGAATATCCTCACTGATTTTTACGATGGCACAGTCGGAGACATCAATGCCCGTAGGCTGACGTTCCAGCATCCATCTGGTAATCTTTATATATGGCTTATCGGTCAGAACTGCTCCGTCAGGTTTTGCAATCTTTATCTTACCGGAAACCTGTGTTATCGTATCAAGAAGTTTTTCCTTGTATTCCTGCGGCACCTCAGCATCTCCCAAGACATTCAGATAGTCCAGACGCTCCAGAATGCCTCCGTCTTCAGGGACCGTAATGTCTCCGATTACATAGAGTCTGTTTCCATAACGACGGAGAGTATCTTCATCCAGTATAATATCATCTTCCACAACCGAAGTATTGTCTGGAACGATGATGATTTCTGCCTTTTCGTCAATCAGCTCAAGAAGTGTTTCCACCTTGGACTGAGTGATGATAAATTCCCCTGAGCTAAAAGAAGCACCTCTTCTGCGAAGAACTTCCCCCTCCAGTTCATGATCTGTCATAATCATCCGCTTTGCAGACCAGTACAGCCTGTTTTTTGCCCGTAGAGCGAACAGTCTGTCGATAACAGCACTGCGTTTCAGAACCACTGCATCGTCAGGATAACAGGTGACAGAACCGTTGACATTTATATTGGGAAGAGCGGTGTAGATTCTTTCCGGACAGATCAGGGAACCGTTGACGGAAATGCCCACACATTGCGCAAGATGATTCTGGGTGTCAGTTCCAATGGTCAGGGAACCGTTAACCATCAGATAAAACATTTTTTGTGAGATCAAATCGCTGCTTTTGATTTCATTGCTGCCGTTTACAACACGGAAATCCACCTCTTCTTCCAGTTCCAGTGTATTGGAGCAGTTGAGAGAAAAAGGCAGTCTGTTCATTACAGCTTTCCCGTTGGCATTAGTCAGCATAGTGGCACAGTTGATGGTGATTGCTTCATAATGACTGTAGTTTTCTTCCTGAATTTTTCTTGCATCACAGACTGAGCAGTTGATAAGCAGTTTTTTAGCCATTTTGTTTCCCTCCATTAAATTTCCAGCTGTTTTTTCAGATACTTGCGGCAGCGGGACAGTTTTGAGCGGATTGTTCCCGAAGGAAGATTCAGTATTCGGCCTATTTCTTCAGCAGTATAGCCTTCAAAATAGCGAAGCTGAAAGATAGCGTGATCCTGTGGGCTGACGGTCTGCAGAAATATTTCATTCTCCACTCTCTGTATTTCTGTATCCTCTGAGAATCCCGGCTGACCGCTCTGTGCGTATTCGCTTTCCAGAACTGCCCGCCGGTAGTAGTCAAAGAACAGATTCCTGAAAGTGCGGTAAAGCCATGCCCGCTGTTTTTTTCGGGACAAATCCTCTATGGTATCAGCATTCATCAGGGCTTTTACAAAAGTTTCCTGTGCCAGATCCTCAGCCAGCTCTCTGCTGCCGCTTAAATAGCTGCCGTAAGCTACCAGTTCTTTGTAATGATTTTCATAAAGTTCTTCCCACAAAGGTTCCGCCCCCTTTCTGTATAGATAACGAATGAAAGGATAAAAGTGTTGCAAAAATTATAACATATTTGGGCGGATTGCTCTAAGAACGATATTTTCTGGATATTGCGGGTAGTATGAGATTTTTCATGTGGAGTTCGGCAAATGGATATTTTTGCTTTTTTTTTCGGGGAATATAGAAACTTTCAGACAGTTTCCCGAACTCTTTTCTGCTCACGTTTGAGTTACCCGAAAAAACGAATTATGTATACTTCTTGCTGGATTTAACATGGGTGCATTAAATAGGATTATTTTTTTTCTGTCAAGTTCTGCCGGTCGCTGCGGGAACACTGAACAGAGGCAGTGAGGGCGGATAGATGGTGAAGACTGCAAAGCAGACTGCCATCAGAAACAGACAAGCATCTGCCAGGATTCGAACTGACGGCTGCCCCAGAACTTCAAAGTTCATTAGATAATGGGAAACAGCAAAAGCTACAAGTACGGACAGGATGAACAGACCGATGTCTACAATGAGGAAGTTTCTGCCGCAGATAGCGGTGTAGGCATAGAATAAAAAAACCATTGTAAACATGCCTGAAAAAAGACCTGCAGTTTTGGCAGGAATAAAGGTTTCTGCAAACTGACCGTAGTGAACATATTCAATCAGGGACCAGAAGCTTCAGATGCTCGAAGACACTTTCGTTAGTAGGAGCAATGAATGCCACCAGAAAGTTTCGACCGGACCATTCAAAGACAAAATGGAGCAGGGTACCGATGATTAGTGTAAAAACGATACCAAAAATTTCAATCATAAAAATCACCTCAGTCAAGTATATGAAAGTCAGGGGAAAAGATTGATTTTATCGAAAGATTGTTATAGAATATTAAATAGTATTTTGAAAACAAGGAAGTGAGATCATGTCAGAGTATAAATTCAACACCAACTGTATTCATGCAGGTTACAAGGCGGAAAGCGGAGAACCGCAGGTTCTGCCGATTGTTCAGAACACCACCTACAGATATTATAATGCGGAAGATGTGGCCAAGCTCTTCGATCTGGAGAGTGCCGACTTCATGTATACCAGACTGGGGAGTCCTACGGTAAATGCTCTGGAGGAGAAGATGGCAGCTCTTGAGGGCGGAACCGCAGGCATTGCCACCAGTGCAGGACAGGCTGCGAACCTGATTACTATGCTGAACATCTGTCAGGCAGGGGATCATATTATTGCCTGCGGCAACATTTACGGAGGAACTTTTAACCTGTTCGGCGTAACTCTGAAAAAAATGGGGATTGAGACCACCTTTATCGACTATAACTTATCCAAAGAAGAAATCGTAGCTCTGGCAAGACCTGAGACAAAAGCTATTTTTGGAGAGTCTCTCGGAAATCCTGCATTAACAGTGCTGGATATTGAAAAATTTGCGGCAGCTGCAGAAGAGATCGGAGTACCTCTTGTCATTGACAATACCCTTGCGTCCCCATATCTGTGCCAGCCACTGAAATACGGTGCTAATATTGTTACTCATTCTACAACCAAATGGGTAGACGGACATGCTACCAGTGTGGGTGGTATGGTAATAGAAGGCGGAAATTTTGACTGGAATAAATATGCAGATAAGTTCCCCGGCATGGTGGAACCTGACGAAAGCTATCACGGGATTCGCTATTATGAAAAATTCGGTAACCAGGCTTTCTGTGTAAAGCTGAGAGCGCAGATGCTTCGGGATCTGGGCTGCACCATGTCGCCGATGAATGCTTTTCTGACATTCCAGGGACTGGATACACTGCATCTGAGAATGGACAGACACAGCCAAAATGCATTGGCTCTTGCCAAATTCCTGCAGAATCACCCGAAAGTTGACTGGGTAAAATATCCGGGACTTCCGGGAGATGACGACTAT
>CABSEO010000279.1 GCA_902476665.1 uncultured Emergencia sp. | reverse complement strand
CGTATAGTCAAATACGTTCTCAGGTCCTACTACCTTTGCCTGAGCAAGACCGTAAGCGAACAGTTCACGAATCAGGGAAGGCTGGCTCCCCAGTTCGTACATGGTTTTATTGTACATAATGAATTCCTCCTCTAAAGAATTTTGGAAAATATATTACGAGGAAATATCCTGTGAAGGGATATTCACATGTTTCTATTTTACAACATTCCATTGACTTATGGAATTCACTTTATTATTATATATATATAACTATTTTTAATAGATAAGGCGGTTATAATGGATACTAATAAAATCAAAGTTCTTTTGCAGGCAGTGGAAAACGGCAGTCTGCTTAATACAGCTGCCAAGCTGGGCTATACTCAGGCGGGACTGACACACATGATGAACTCTCTGGAAAATGAACTGGGTGTGGTTTTGCTGCAGAGGGGAAAGTTCGGCGTAAAGCTTACTGAGGAAGGAGAACGGCTGTCCCCTTATTTCAGAGAACTGATCAGAGTAGGAGAAAAGATCGAGAGACAGGTGGATGTGATTTTGGAACAGAAAGCTTCTACAATCCGTCTGGCCTCTATATCCAGTGTTGTCAGAACCTGGCTGCCCGATGCGATGCAGGATTTTCAAAAAGAAAACCCTGAAATCTCTTTTGAACTGAAAGAAGGAGATGACCGGCTGTATCACTGGTTTGATCAGGGACGGATAGACATGTGTATTACCAGCAACATGGTCAAGCGGAAGGATTTTGTTCCTCTGATGCAGGACGATTTTTTTGCTGTTCTTCCTTCTGATTATCTTCTGCAGGAAGGAGAGAACTTCCCACTTCGCAAGGTGGAGGAAGAAGATTTCCTATTTCCGTCCTGTGCAGATGATTATGATGTAGGGCGATTGCTGGCAGCGCAGGGTATCAGTCCCAACAGGCAGAGCACTTATGTGGATGACAACAGTGTCATGTCTATGGTAGCCAGAGGGTTTGGGTTCAGCCTGCTGCCGAGTCTGGTTCTGAAAAACTGTCATGAAAAGGTGAAAGTAGCACCTCTTGATGTTCAGTGCAGCCGAAAAAACGGATCTCCGGCGGTTAAAAAATTTGCGGATTTTTTAAAGAACCGGAAGTTTTGAAAGATATGCTGTGATAATATATAAAGTAGTGGAGAAAATCAAATTATAAAAGGAGTGTTGTATATGAAAGTGCTGCTGTTAAATGGAAGTCCAAATAAAACCGGCTGTACGAACCGTGCTCTTGCAGAAATTGCAGATGAACTTGCAAAACATGGAATTGACAGTGAAATCCTCTGGCTGGGAAAACAGGCTGTCAGAGACTGTATCGCCTGCGGAAAGTGCGGAGAACTGGTGGGCAGATGTGTGTTTGATGATGATCCGGTCAATGAAATTATAGAAAAGGCTAAATCTGCAGATGGATTTGTCTTTGGCACACCGGTATACTATGCACATGCAAATGGAAGGATTCTGTCGGTACTCGACAGAGCATTCTATGCAGGAGGAAAATACTTTGCTCATAAGCCGGGTGCAGCTGTCGCTTCTGCGAGAAGGGCCGGCACTACTGCTTCTGTGGATGTGCTGAACAAGTATTTCACCATCAATCAGATGCCTGTGGTCTCATCAACTTATTGGAATATGGTTCACGGCAACACGGCACAGGAGGTGGAGCAGGATCTGGAAGGTCTACAGACTATGAGAAATCTGGCTTCCAATATGGCATGGCTGCTTTTCTGCATTGAGGCCGGACGGGAAAAAGGAGTCTGTCCTCCTGAGAATCAGAAGATAGCTACGAATTTTATACGATAGGAAGAGAACTGCCCCGAAAAGAGGGCAGTCTTTTTTATGTAAAAAACGCTCATTTGTAATATTTTGGAATTTCAAGGAAGTTAAAGTCTGGACAGGATAGACAGAGCCGACTTTTAGTTTTGTAATTTCAGTAAAATATTTTTGCATTGAAACAGTTATCTGTTTGAAGTATAATTAAGCTAAATAAAAGGGGGACATGTTATGAAACGGAGATGGATATTTTTTCTGGCAGCAGTTCTTTGTGTGAATCTGCTCATGGGCGGATGTGACGCTGCAGAGCAGAAAACTGAGACAGAGGAACAAGGGAATACCACAGCGGAAGAATACGAGGATCTGGGGAAAATCTACAGTAAAGCCATAGCGCTGGATAAGGCTCTGGGCAAAGATACACCTTATGTCAGAGTATATCTGTGTCTGGAAACCGGGAAGCTAACCGGCCGCACAGAAGAAGATTCTTTCCAGACAGCAAAAGAATCCATAGCTTTGTCCAGAGCAGTAGAATGGTATGCGGAAAAGAATGGCATTTCTGTGGAGGAGAAAGATGTGGAAGACTATATGAAGGAATGCTTTGCGAACATAGAAAAAGCTCACGAATATGTGAAGTACGATCAGGCTTTTCGAAAACAGGGATTTACATTTAAGGAATATTATTTTCAGTTTCCGGAACTGTATCGGTGGCAGTATATTGTGCTGAGGCCTTTGGGTGAGGACGGAAAAGAAGCTGACACTGACAAAATCGTGCAGGCATATAAAGAAACCGAAGAGTATGACAGGCTGCTGCAGCTTCTGATTCGCTGCAGAGAGAGCTGCGATAAGTGGGGGAACGATGTGGAAAAACTGAAAGACGCAGAAATCTACTATGGCAGATGAACTTTTTCTTGTCATGCCGCAAGGTTGGTTGTATAATATTTCCGTAGTATTTTTGGGAGTACTGCACATCCTGCTGTGAATAAAATTCAGATATACGAAAGAAAATGGAGGAAACTAATGGAAAAAATTTACCAGGGAAAAACCAAAGACGTTTATGCTCTTGAAAACGGCAATGTACTGTTGAAATTCAAGGATGACTGTACAGGAAAAGATGGCGTGTTTGATCCGGGCGAAAATTCTGTAGGGCTGACAATCGAAGGAATCGGCAGAGCTAATCTGAGAACGTCTATCAGATATTTTGAGATGATTAACGCTGCAGGCATTAAGACTCATTATGTCAGTGCAGATGTTGACAATGCAACTATGGAGGTTCTGAGAGCCAAGCCGTTTGGTCAGGGACTTGAAGTTATCTGCAGACTGAGAGCTACAGGCAGCTTTATCAGAAGATATGGCAATTATATCGAAGATGGTACAGTTTTTGAAAACGGATATGTGGAGACAACTTTCAAAGACGATGCAAAGGGAGATCCTCTGGTAACCAGTGAAGGTCTTGAGGTTCTGGGCGTTATGAGCCGCGACATGTTTGAAAAGATGAAGGAACAGACTCTGAAGATCACAAAGATCGTTGCCGATGATCTGGCAACCATGGGTCTGGAACTGTGGGACATCAAGTTTGAATTCGGTTATTACAATGACGAGGTAATCCTCATCGATGAAATCGCCAGCGGCAACATGAGAGTTTACAAAGATGGAAAAATTGTAGATCCTGTTGATCTGACCGATATTATCTTAAGTCATACAAAATAGAGAAGATTGAAAACGCCGCCCTTTTAAAGTAAAGAGCGGCATTTTTTAGAAAGTGTATAGAAATCAG
>CABSEO010000278.1 GCA_902476665.1 uncultured Emergencia sp. | reverse complement strand
CCGGCGCCGGTAATCTCTGATTATCTTCTTTAATTATCATATAAATTCGTTGTCACATACTCAGGATCGCAGGTTACATCAATGCCCAGAGCCCGCAGGGTCTGCTCATCCCTGTCACTGAGAATAGCGGTACAATGGGCCTTGCATCCCTTCAGAAGCGGCAGTTTGCTTACAGCAACAGAAGCTACCGGATTCTGTGTGCCTGATACAGTCAGTGCCATAAGCACCTCTTCACAGTTCAGACTTGTCCTGTCGTAATTCAGAATCTCTGTTTTCAGTTTCTGAGTAGTTTCCAGCACCTGCGGCGTAATCATCAAAAGCTCATCTGACAGACCGGAGAGCTTTTTAATCGCATTCAGTACTGCTGCAGCAGAAGCCACCATTCTGCGTGAACTTCTTCCTGTCACAATACTTCCATCAGGCATTTCAATGGCCATCACCACCACATTTTCATAACGCTTATCGCAGTTTCTTTTCTTTTCAGCATAATCTCTGGCCGGCTGCACAACTTTTCTGTCGCTGACATCTTTGCCGACCTCTTTCATCAGAAGTTTGGCTCGCTCCAGACAGCTTTCAGAAATAATGCCCTTCTTATAGTCAACCTCCGCCAGCAGATACCTTCTGATAATCTCCTGACATGCCGCTTCACGACAGACTTCATCATCTGCGATTACAAAACCGATCCTGTTTACGCCCATATCTGTCGGAGACTGGTATTCCGATTCTTCTCCGGTAATTTTTTCAATAATTCTTTTTACAACAGGGAATACTTCCAGATCACGGTTATAATTTACTGCCATCTCGCCATAAGCTTCCAGATGGAAAGAGTCAATCATATTTACATCTTTCAGATCTACTGTTGCCGCTTCGTAAGCAATGTTCAGAGGATGCTTCAGCGACAGATTCCAGATAGGGAAAGTCTCAAACTTTGCATATCTGGCTCTGATACCTTTTTTGTAATCATGATACAGCTGAGAGAGACTGGTCGCCAGCTTTCCGCTGCCGCCGCCGGGTCCTGTTACTACAACCAGAGGCTTTGTCACTTCAATATACGGATTGGCCCCGTATCCCTCATCACTTACGATTGTATCCACGTCGGTAGGATATCCTTTGGTGTAATTGTGCTTGTAGGTTCTGATTCCGCGACGCTCCAGCTTGTTAATGAACATATTCACCGATGGAGAATCCTCATATCGCGTTACCACTACACTGTTAATCTTGAGATCATATCTGCGGAAAGTATCAATCAGACGCATTACTTCCAAATCGTATGTAATCCCGAAATCATGGCGTGTCTTGCTGGTCATAATATCACCTGCATAAATGCAGATAATAATTTCTGCCTGTTCCTTCATGCGTTCCAGCAGTTTGATCTTGGCATTTTCATCAAACCCAGGAAGCACACGCATAGCATGCTTGTCATGTACCAGCTTTCCACCAAACTCCAGGTAAAGCCGTTCTGCATTGCCGTGATTGATTCTTTCCAGAATATATTTAGACTGTTCTTCAAGATATTTTTCTGAGTCAAAACCTACTTTAAACATGATTCCCTCCATTCTCCAGCTGTAAGTTCTTTTATAACCGTTTCTATAACAATTGGGCTGCTGTGATTCATCTGACGTCGTCCTTTCAGACCGCCAGCTGCAGTGCCCAGAAAAGCGTGGTCAGCACCATAGAGCCGCAGATCAGCACTACCAGCACCTGAGCCAGCCTCCTCTTTTTCTTATTCATAAGTTATCTCCTTCTCCCTTTTCTCCTATCTGCTTACTTCGATTTTCAGGCGATTGCGTCCTTCGGCCATACCGCCCAAATTAACCTGATAATCGATGCGGATATCTCCGTAACCCTCTTCTGACAGATTATTGACAATATCATCCGTCAGCACTTCCATATCCAGATTTCCGTAAGGGGTCTGATAACTGTTGCTGAACCGCTTCCCTTTCTCAAAGATCAGCTCAGTGTCAAATCCGTTGCCTCCGCCGGCTCTTCTCATTCGAATAGTATCCCCGCTCAGCTTCAACGTGGTTCTGCAACCCGGAAATCCGGAAAATTCACTTTCATCATAAGTAAGATACATGGCCCCGTCTTTTTCATAAAGCTTGCCTTCGGTTACAAATTCCATCCGGTCTTCATCGTTATCTGCAATCTGTCTGCCTGTTATTTTTAGCATAATATCTTTCATATCCGAATTCCACTATCCTTTCAATCAGTTCCGTAAAATTTACACCTGCAGCCTGCCACATAACGGGGAACATGCTGTATTTTGTAAACCCCGGAATAGTATTTATCTCATTGATGTAAACCTCTCCGGTGCTTTTCTCCACAAAGAAATCCACTCTGGCAAAACCACTGCAGTCCGCAGCCATATAAGCCTCTTTGGCAAACTGACGAATCTTCTCATAGATTCGTTTCGGCAGACCGGCAGGGACAGATATCTCAGTTCCCGCATCATCAGTATATTTTGCTGTATAATCGTAAAAATCCAGTTTGGCAACGATCTCTCCCACTTCCGCTACCTGCGGATGGTGGTTTCCGATGACCCCGGTCTCCACTTCCCGGCAATTGATTCCCTCTTCAATAATAATTCTGCGGTCATACTTTGCCGCCTCTAAAAGCGCCTCTTTCAGTTCTGTCCTGTTGCGCACCTTTGAAATCCCCACACTGGATCCCATATTAGAAGGCTTTACGAATACCACATAAGAAAGCTCATCCTCCACAATGTCCGCGGCTTTATCAATATCTTCTTCCAAATCCTCTCTGTAAAGAAGCACATACCGGCTGGTGGGAAGTCCTGCTTCCTCAAAAATTTTCTTGGCTGAAACCTTATCCATGCATAACGCCGATGCCAGAACTCCACAGCCCGCATAAGGCAGATCCAGCATTTCAAAGAGCCCCTGAATCGTTCCGTCTTCCCCATAAGGCCCGTGCAGCACTGGAAAGGCAAAATCAATCAGAGACCCCAGACTGCTGATCTCAATATCCTTTGCAGACTTTTCCCACGATCCTGAAGGAATGTCAGAAACCGGACCGTCATAAAGTTTCCACCGGCCGTCCTTTGTAATACCAATCATCACAAGATCATACCTGGTTCTGTCCACAGCCTCGATAACGGACGCCGCTGAAAGCAGTGATACTTCATGTTCGCCGGAACGTCCCCCAAAGATGACTCCAAGTTTTTTCATCATAATCCCCTCTTACATCTGTCTATAAATTTCTTCAAGCTGTTCTCTGTCAAAAAAATATTTCTTTTCGCAGAACTGGCATACCAGCTCTGCCTGACCGTCTTCTTCAATGATTTCCTTCAAATCCTTCTTTCCAATCGTCATCAGGGCCTGTGACAGTCTGTCTCTATTACAGTCGCATTCCCAGCGCATTTCTTTAAAATCGAGTTTTTCCAGGGAAAAGTCAGAAGGCAGAGATGAAAAAATTTCATCCATCAGATCACTGACGACGCCCTCTTCGCTCTTACCTGCTGAACGAAGTATCACTTTCTCAATGATTGCAGTCAGCGGTTCCATCTCTCCCAGCAGCTTTTCCAGCAAATCAGCA
>CABSEO010000277.1 GCA_902476665.1 uncultured Emergencia sp. | reverse complement strand
AAAGAGAATTGTTTTTTCTTCCCCGGTTTCTTTACACCGCATAGCTTCGTCTATAGCGGCTTTGATAGCATGACTGCTTTCAGGAGCCGGCAGAATGCCTTCTACTCTGGCAAAGTCAGTGGCTGCTTTAAAGATCTCAGTTTGTTCATAGCTGCGGGCTTCCATCATGCCCTGATCATAGAGTTCAGAAAGTATGGAACTCATACCGTGATATCTGAGTCCTCCAGCATGGTTGGCTGAAGGAATGAAGCCACTTCCCAGTGTGTACATTTTTGCCAGGGGGCAGACTTTTCCTGTATCACAGAAATCATAAGCATATTTTCCTCTGGTCATACTTGGGCAGGAAGCAGGTTCTACGGCGATGAACCGATAGTCTCGTTCACCGCGCAGTTTTTCTCCCATGAATGGAGCGATAAGACCTCCCAGATTGGAGCCTCCGCCAGCACAGCCAATGATGATATCAGGCATGATATCAAATTTATCCATAGCTGCTTTTGCTTCCAGTCCGATAATGCTCTGATGGAGAACCACCTGTGAAAGTACACTGCCAAGCACGTAGCGGTAGCCTTCTCTTGTCACTGCCGCTTCTACTGCCTCAGAAATGGCACAGCCTAAACTTCCTGTGGTGCCGGGATGTTCAGCCAGGATTTTTTTGCCGACTTCTGTAGTCAGAGAAGGGGAAGGGGTTACGTTTGCGCCATAGGTTCTCATAACTTCTCTTCTGAAAGGTTTCTGCTCGTAAGAAACTTTTACCATATACACGTCACAGTCCAGTCCCAGATATGAGCATGCCATGGACAGGGCAGTGCCCCATTGACCGGCTCCTGTTTCGGTGGTGACGCCTTTCAGACCCTGTTTTTTCGCATAGTAGGCCTGGGCAATGGCCGAATTCAGTTTATGACTTCCGCTGGTGTTATTTCCTTCAAATTTATAATAAATTTTTGCAGGTGTCTGTAGCTTTTCTTCCAGACAGTAGGCTCTGACCAGAGGAGCAGGGCGGTACATTTTGTAAAAATCCTGAATTTCCTGGGGAATGTCAAAGTAAGGTGTGGTGTCATCCAGTTCCTGTTTTACAAGCTCGTCACAGAAGACATTTCGTAGCTCTTCAGAAGTCATTGGCTCTAATGTAGAGGGATTCAGAAGAGGTGCAGGTTTTTTCTTCATGTCAGCTCTGAGATTGTAATACTGTTTTGGCATTTCGTTTTCATTCAGATAAATTTTGTAAGGTATTTTCTTTTCTTTACTCATTTTCTTGCTCCTTTCTCTCGATGCTGGGGATAAGGAGTCAGGAAACTCTGCCTGTAATTTGTTTTCAGCAAATTAAAAACTCCTGTCCCAGTTTATCTTTGTGCTGGGACAAGAGTCAAACAGTCTCTTGCGGTGCCACCCGGCTTGACGTAACTGAATTACGCCCACTCTGCGCATACCATCATATGCCGACTTTGGTTACGAAGGTCTTCTCCGTCGCCCCTACTGAGGTTTTTAAACCCCTTTGGGTTTGCCCTCGGGAGTCCATTCGGCTCTGCCTTTTCATGCTGCAATCTCACCGCCTGCAGCTCTCTCAGATGTAAGTATCAGAGCTTACTACTCTCCTTCAAAGGTTTATTTGTTATGAAATTTACTTTTTAAGATTAACATAGGAAAAGGAACCTGTCAACAGTTTTTGTGAAAAATCACAACTTATTTTTATAATGGATAGGAAATTTCACAAAATCCCTGTTTGGCAGCAGATTTTTTCCGTTTTTAATCAGCCAAGACTGACGTCCAGAATCATCATAATCAGAAAACCTGCAATGAAACCCAGAGTTGCAATTTTATCACCCTCGCACATGCGGGCTTCGGGCAGAAGTTCCTGTACCACCACATAGATCATAGTGCCTGCCGCAAAGGCCAGAAGGAGAGGCATGAGGGGTGTAACAAGGGTAGAAATAATGGCGGCCAGAACACCAAAAACCGGTTCTACAACTGCGGACATGCTGCCGACGAGAAAGGCTTTTTTCTTGTTCATGCCGTCTTTGATCAGAGGCAGTGCCACTGCCGTTCCCTCCGGATAGTTCTGGATACCGATGCCGAGCGCAAGTGCCAGAGCACCTGAAAAGAGAGCCGGATCTGCAGTATCGCTCATGGCAAGGGAAAATGCCAGACCTACAGCCATTCCCTCAGGAATGTTATGGATGGTAATAGCCAGAATCAGCATCAGAGTGCTCTGTTTGAGACTGGATAACTTTCCATCTGCCAGACTTCGCATGTAATGGCGCTGCATGAAAGCATCAGCGATTAGCAGGACGATGACACCAAGAAGAAAACCGCCACTGATGACAAGCCAGCTGATTTGTCCGCTCTCTTCCGCTCTGTCAATACCGGGAAGCAGCAGTGACCAGACAGAGGCCGCCACCATAACTCCGCCTGCAAATCCCAGAAATGCACATTGAACACTGCTGCTGACTTCCCGTTTAACCCAAAAAACATTGAGGGCACCCAGTGATGTCACCGAAAAGGTAAACAGGGTGCCCAGTAAAGCCCATGTAATTCCGTTCATGTTCATCTATCACTCCCAAACTCATCAATTTTCTGTTTCTGTAATACATGTTTATGATAAGTGGTGAAAGATGGTGCATGACACAGTTATTTTATCTGATTTGTCCGTTTCCTGTGATAATGTACTTGTAGCTGACCAGCTGGCCTACACCCATAGGGCCTCTTGCATGAAGTTTCTGGGTAGAAATTCCGATTTCTGCACCCAGACCCATTTCTCCTCCGTCTGTAAAGCGAGTAGATGCATTGTGGTAGACTGCTGCTGAATCTACGGATGTGAGAAATTTATCTGCAGCAAGAGGATCTTCTGTGACAATACACTCACTATGATGTGTGGAATAACGCTCAATGTGATCGATAGCCTCATCAATAGAATTTACGATTTTAACCCCTAAGATAAAATCCAGATATTCCCGTCCCCATTCACTGTCTTCCGCAGTTTTAATCTGTGGCAGAAGAGCGGCTGAAGCCGCGTCACCATGAAGCTCTACATTTTTTTCTGCAAGTTTTTCTGCCATGACAGGCAAGAAAATTGGAGCAATATCTTTATGTACCAGTACTTTTTCTGCTGCGTTGCACACTGACGGGCGGGAAGTTTTGGCGTTGAAAACAATACTCAGTGCCATTTCTGTATCTGCCTTCTTATCCACGTAAATATGGCAGTTACCGGCGCCAGTTTCAATCACAGGAACCTTTGCGTTTTCAACTACGGAGCGGATAAGCCCCGCACCGCCTCTGGGAATCAGAACATCCAGATAGTCGGTTAATGCCATCATTTCTTCTGCAGAACTGCGAGAGGTATCTTCTACCAGCTGGATACAGTTCACATCCAAATCCGTGTTGTTCAATGCTTTACGCATTACCTGACAGATAGCCATGTTAGAATGAAAGGCTTCCTTACCGCCGCGGAGAATACAGGCATTTCCGGATTTGATGCAGAGTGCGGCGCAGTCACTGGTCACGTTGGGGCGGGCCTCAAAAATAATGCCGATTACCCCGAGAGGTACAGCTGTTCT
>CABSEO010000276.1 GCA_902476665.1 uncultured Emergencia sp. | reverse complement strand
AAAAAGGTGTAAGTCCGCAGGCTTACGTGGATGAAATCGTTGCAGGAATTAAAGACCTTTGGAAAACTATGGAAATATCCTACGATGATTTTATCAGAACCACAGAAGACAGACACGTACAGCGTGTACAGGCCATATTTAACAAGATGTATGAGAAAGGCGACATCTATAAAGGAGAGTATGAGGGTCTTTACTGTACTCCTTGTGAGTCTTTCTGGACTGAGAGTCAGCTGGTGGACGGCTGCTGTCCTGACTGTGGCAGACCGGTGCAGAAAGCTAAGGAAGAGGCCTATTTCTTCAGGCTCTCCAAATATCAGGACAGGCTCATCGATCTTCTGGAAAACACTGATTTTCTGGAACCTGAGACCAGAAGAAATGAAATGCTGGGCTTTATCAGACAGGGCCTTGATGATCTGTGCATTTCAAGATCCACCTTTGACTGGGGGATTCAGGTGCCGATTGACGAAAAACATGTTATTTATGTATGGCTGGATGCTCTTTCAAACTATATCACAGCTCTCGGCTATCCTGATGATCCGGCACTGTTTGAGAAATACTGGCCGGCAAACGTGCATCTGGTAGGAAAAGAAATTGTCAGATTTCATTCTATCATCTGGCCGGCAATGCTGATGTCTCTGGATCTGCCGCTGCCGAAACACGTTCTGGGTCACGGCTGGCTTCTTCTGGAAGGCGGAAAGATGAGCAAGTCTAAGGGCAATGTGGTTGATCCTGTAAAGCTGATTGATCGTTACGGCATTGACGCGCTGAAATACTTCCTGCTTCGGGAGTACACTTTCGGACAGGACGGTGTCTTCACCAACGAAGTGATGCTGAAGAGAATGAACTATGATCTGGCTAACGATCTGGGAAATCTGGTGTCGAGAACCACATCCATGATTGAAAAGTACTGCGGCGGTATTGTGCCTGAGGCTCACGGTGAAGATGAATTTGATAAGGATCTGAAAGCCATTGCAACCGGAGCAGCGGCAAAAGTGGAAGTGCAGATGGACAAGTTTGCCTTCAATATGGCCTTAGAGGAAATCTGGGTTCTGGTAAGAAGAGCCAACAAATATATCGATGAAAAAGCGCCTTGGATTCTGGCGAAGGACGAAACAAAGAAAGCAGAGCTTGATACCTGTCTCCATAACCTGGCAGAATCTATCAGAATCATTTCCATCCTGATTTACCCGTTCATGCATACCACTTCTGACAAGATCAGAAAGCAGATGGGACTCTGGTATGCTGATGTTGTGTGGGAGGATGCGTTTACCTTTGATATGATGTATCAGGAACAGGTAAAGAAGGGAGAAGCTATCTTCCCGAGACTGGATATTGAGAAGGAGCTGGAGGAGCTGGAGGCTATGCAGAAAGCAGGAGCGGATCCTGCGGAAGAAAATATTCCTCTGGAACTGAAGCCTGATATCGAATTTGACGATTTTGACAAGATTGACTTCCGTGTAGGTCTCATTGAAAAGGCGGAGAAACATCCGAAGGCTGACAAGCTGCTGGTATTCCAGGTAAAAATGGGAACTGAAAGAAGACAGATTATCTCTGGCGTGGCAGAAGACTTTACACCGGAGGAAATGGTCGGCAGGAAGGTTATCGTGGTAGCTAATCTGAAACCGAGAAAACTGCGGGGCCTGGAGTCCAAGGGTATGATCATGTATGCTGAAAACGGAAAGAGATGCGAAATTGTAACTACAGATGCCGAAGACGGCTCTGCAGTGGACTAGAAAACCTGCAGTGAAGAGGATAGACTGCTGTAAGAATCTGTGGCATAGCTTTATGATATAAAACCCGGGGCTATGCCACATTTTTATGTGACAGAAAGCGCTTAAGATGAGATGTAGATAAGAAAAAACCTGATTCTGTATCTGAAGCTTTGGCTTCCCACACCGTTTCTAAAGTGTTCATCGGCTGTCAGGGGAACCGCTAACCGGGATTTATTTTTGAAGAAAAAATATGCAAAATATTGCGGGAGGGAACATTATGCTATTTGATTCTCATACACATCTGAATAACGAGGACTATACTGATCAGCAGAGACAAGCGCTGATAGAAGAGATAGAAGCTTCCGATGTGTCTTATGTCATGGACGTGGGATTTGATCTGGAAAGCTCTGTGCTGGCGGTAGAACACGCACAGGCCAATTCCTGGTGCTATGCAGCAGTAGGATACCATCCTCATGATGCAAAGAATCTGGACGACATGACTTTGGAGCTGATTCGCGGCCTTGCTAAAAAGGATAAGGTGCAGGCCATTGGTGAAATCGGACTTGATTTCCATTATGATCTGTCCGACAGGGATACGCAGCGGTACTGGTTCCGTAGACAGATACAGCTGGCTAATGAACTGAGAATGCCTATTGCCATTCACAGCAGGGAAGCGGATCAGGAGACTATGGATATTCTGAAAGAGGAGGGGGCTTTTTCTCAAGAGAGACAGAGCTGGTTTCCAAAGAGAAAGGGAACTGATGGTCAGGAACTTCCTGACAGCAGAGTGCTTCTGCATTGCTTTTCCGGCAGCAGAGAACTGGCCAGGCAGTATGTGAAACTGGGTGCAACTCTGTCTGTGTGCGGGCCTGTGACCTTTAAGAACAATCGGAAAACACAGGAAGTTGTGCGGGAAATCCCGATTGAATTTCTGCTGATTGAAACCGATGCACCTTATCTGACTCCTGAACCTTTCAGGGGAAGAAAGAACAAGTCTCCCTATGTGGAACATACAGCCCGGAAGGTAGCAGAACTGAAAGGGATTTCTTATGAGGAAGCTGCCCGCATCACCTGTGAAAATGCTAAAGTGTTTTACAACATCAGATAAAACAGCATGCAGTACGAAAAGCTGTCTCATCCCGGAAAAGGAGTGTGTTTTTTTTCTTCGACACCGCCCTTCGACAGCATGTCCTATGTTCCTTATGATATTCTGTCACTATCAAAGGGAATTAAGGTGATGAATTATGGAATTTGTAGGAAACAGAATTAACTTGAAAACCATCTTGGCCACTTTGACGGTGGCCTTTTTGATTGGCAGGGTGAACCTGTTCGGAGGAACTTTCCCTGCTGCTGCAGCGCTGATTACCGTCATGGTGGCGGTATCTACCGTATATATTTATCTGGTTCCGGTTCTGGCGGCTGCCATGCTGACTTGCAGCGGACAAGGAGTTGATTTTTATGGAGATCTGCTGGCAATGATTTTCTGCGGAGTATTCTTCCTGTTTTTTCACCGTCAGCGGTTTACCATCAATCAGAGAACAGCTGTGACAGTGGCAGCGGTGATATTGTTTAACTGTCTGTATTATGCCTGGGGACATATTCTGTATCTTCTCAGTGTGGAGACTCTGATAAAAGAGGCAGCGGCGGTCATTGTATACATACGGGTGTTTAACACAGTAGCCAGAGTTTTGTATATTGGAAAAGCTCCTGCAATGGTGTCGAATGAAAAAATGACACTGGCACTGGAAATTCTGTCAGTTTCTATCATCGGATCTCTTAGTGCAGAGCTGTTAGTTTTTCCTCTGTGGACACTGACAATTCTGACAGCGCAGTACTGTAAAGGCATTCAGTGTTCTCTTTCCATGGCGGCA
>CABSEO010000275.1 GCA_902476665.1 uncultured Emergencia sp. | reverse complement strand
GCTCCAGTTGCTACCGCCTGGTTAAAGGCTCTCTTTAACATAACTACTTTGCTCATCTTCATACCTCCACATCAGATTTTGCTTTTTTTCTGTTTTAACCTTGTATAAAGCATAAAGTGTGCCAAACGGAAATTTTTACGAAAAAAATTATATTCTTTTTTCGGATTTACGAAAAAATGTTGAAATTTTAATGGATTTTGGAGAGTGGAATTTTTGTTCACAGAAATATAACCAATGAAACAGCTGCGAGAAATATGAATTTGAACCACAAATGGGTCAAATGAATGAAACGGTGTTCCGTAATTGAACTTTTTTTTTGTGAACAAATAGTGTATAATGATAAAGATCCTTTAGCAAGTTAAGAAGGGAGAGTAAAATGGATATTGACAAACTTCTGGTGAAACATCCAGTGATACAGAATATGGTGAACTGTGAGGAAATTTTCTGGCTCAATGAAAAGGCGGGCAATGAGGCAGAACTTCCTTTCTCCATGGAGGACATAAACGATGCAGAGAAACGTCTGCTTCGGTTTGCTCCATATATTCGGGCTGCTTTTCCGGAAACAGAAAAGACACAGGGAATTATAGAATCCCCACTGCTTGAGATTAACCGGATGAAAAAACTGTTTGAGGAAGAACTGGGCAGAGAAATTCCCGGCAGACTGTTTCTCAAATGTGACAGCCATCTGGCTGTTTCAGGTTCAATCAAGGCCCGCGGAGGTATCTATGAGGTATTGAAATTAGCGGAGGCCATTGCCATGGAGCGTGGAATGCTGACAGAAAACGATGACTATGCAATCTTGCTGGAAGACAGGTTCCGCAAGGTTTTCGGAGAGTACAGTGTGGCAGTGGGCTCAACAGGAAATCTGGGACTGTCCATCGGAATTATCAGCGCAAGACTCGGTTTTAAAGTCACTGTGCATATGTCAGCAGATGCACGCAGATGGAAGAAAGATCTGCTTCGTCAGAAAGGCGTCATGGTCATAGAATATCAGGACGATTATCAGAAAGCAGTGGCAGAAGGACGTAAAGAAGCTGAAAAGGATCCGATGTGTCACTTTGTCGATGATGAAGGTTCTGCGGATCTGTTCCTGGGATATTCTGTAGCAGCAAAGAGGCTGGCTGAACAGTTCAAACGACAGATGATTGTCTGTGATGAAGAGAATCCGGTATTTGTGTATCTGCCATGTGGTGTGGGCGGTGCGCCAGGCGGTGTTGCCTTCGGGCTGAAGCAGCTGTTTGGAGAGCATATTCATATTTTCTTTGCTGAGCCGACTCATGCTCCATGTATGACTTTAGGCATGCTGACAGGACTCCATGATGAGATTTCAGTGAAAGACATCGGACTGGATGGAAAACCGGCTGCCGACGGTCTGGCCGTAGCAAGACCGTCCCGTCTTGTGGGAAGCATTATGGAAACTTTACTGGACGGCTGCTTTACAATCAATGACGATAGACTGTATGCGTATCTGGCAAAGCTGGCAGATTCGGAGGAACTGTTTATTGAGCCTTCCGCATGTGCGGCATTTACCGGACCGGGCCATGTGTTGTCAGCCGAAGGCTATCTGATTAAAAACGATTTGAAAGATAAATTAAAAAATGCTACCCATATTCTCTGGGCGACAGGAGGCAGCATGGTGCCTGAAGAGGAAATGCAGGCTTATTACAGCATGGGCAAATAGAATAGGAACAGAACACAGAACTTCAGTTTGCTCTGCGCCCTGCTTCTGTTTCTAAAATCTGTCGCTATAATTAAGCAGATTTCGAAGAAACCCGCCTGAGGGTTTCTTCTTTTTTTTATTGTCACTGCCGGAACTGCTGCGATCATTGAAGATCCTGTTGTAATGCACAATATTTGCATAAAAATCATCATCCTGACAGTGAAGAATCACATAGGTACCGCCGCTGCCGTCTCGAGGTTCGGTGAGACTTCCTGGATTAATGAGAAAAATTCCGTTGAAGTCTTCGCATACTGCTCTGTGGGTATGGCCAAAGCATACTGCAATGCAGTCATTTTCTTCTGCCAGATACAGCAGCCTGTTTTCATCAAATCCGGCTCCCTCTAAATGACCATGGGTGAGAAGAATTCTGCCGGCCGGTGTTTCTGCAATTTTTCTGTCCGGTTTAGTACAGCCGTCACAGTTTCCTTTTACAGAAAGTACAGGTATGCCCAGGGTATCTTCCAGCTGAAAGGCATCACGCTGATAATCGCCGCAGTGAAAAATCATATCAATATCTGTCAGTTTTTCATAAATCCGGTACACTCTGTCCAGATCTCCGTGAGTATCGCTGAGTAAAAGAATTTTCATAGTCTCCTCCGTCTGTTGTTTGTTTCTGCTGCGGAATGGAATGGTTTGAATTGACGAATTTCAATGCAGATATGAAATATAGTATAACACAAAACATTCTTTTTGTGTTAAAATTCAGGTATGAATAAGGAAATGAACAGGGAAAAAGCGAGAATTGAATGGGTACTGATGAATATGCGTCTTTCCGGCAGTTCTATGAATGAAGAAACTGCCTCGCAGATTGCAGGCGGACAGTATGTGCTGAATGCTACTTTGGAGGAGCATCTGCTGGTGGCAGGCCTGACAGAGATTCTGCCGCTTTTTGAGGCGCTGCTTGGCATGGGAGAAGAGCTGTGCGTCGGCACTCTGAGAAAGTTTTATAAGGTGTTTTCGGACGGAAAGCCGGCTGTATACCGAAAAACCACGCCTGTTTTATTTCATCTCAGTTATAATCCCGTGCTGCCTCAGGAGATAGAGGAAGAGCTTTCGGCCCTGTTCAGGCGGCTTTATCGTCATCCGGTGGGGAATGCGCTGGAACGAGCTGTTTTTGTTCACAATGAACTGATTCGCATTTATCCCTTTGACGATTGCAATGAGCTGGTGGCAAGGGCGGCCATGGAGTATGAACTGCTGTACCAGGGAAAATTTATGTGTCCACTGACGCTGACAGAAAGTGAATATAACAGTGCGCTGGCAGAATATATGAAAAAAGGAAAAGAAACTGCCATTCTGGAAAATCTGCGTCTGAATCAGCTGATGGTGGAGAGCAGAGTGGATACACTGTAACAGCATTGCTTCTGCTCACTTTTTTGCAGGTCTGCATGAATAAGTTCCGTTTTTTTAACCGTCATCTGAAAAAGGCACAGAAAAAACAGCGGATCCGGCTTTTGCTATGACAGATCCGCTGCATGCGTTATAATTCTAAAGAGATCTATGAGTTAAACTGTTATTGTATATTATACTGCACTGACCATTCCGTTATAAAGCTTCAGCATAACAGAACCGTTTTCTGTATTCATCGTATGCACCTTGGATAGTACTTCCTCAGCTTTTACATTGACTTCCTGACAGAGATAGTCAATGACGTGCTTGACACCCTCTTTATTTAATTCCTTACCGTTAATTGTGGAAACCTCTCCGTTCTTCAATCCCAGTTCCAGATAAGTGGGACAGTCTACATGAATCGCCTTTTGCATTGCTGTTACCTCCGAATTTTTATTTGAATGATAAAATAATTATACAACTCTGTATACAAAAGTCAAGAGGAAATTTATAAAAATTTGAAAATATTTATGTTTATTCTGTCGGAGAATAAGATGGCAAA
>CABSEO010000274.1 GCA_902476665.1 uncultured Emergencia sp. | reverse complement strand
ACACAATCTGCATATCGAAACGCTGGATTTAGAGGAAGGAAAACTGGAAGCCCGTGGAGAAATCGAGACTGTTTCTTACACAAAGAAGAAAAATAAAACAAAGCTGTTTGACAGGTTCAAGAAATGACTGCCTTGATACAGAGAGAGCTGTTTCAGCTCTTCATCATGTTTTACGGGGGAATTTCACTGATGCTGCTTTTTGCAGGCAGAGATCAGCTTATGGCCAGGTGCGGAAATCATAAAAGACTTTCTGCGGCCATTTACTTCGGTACATGGATATGCGGCAGTTTCCTTTTTTACAGATTTGTTTACCGGGCATCTCACGGAGCTGTTACAGTTTATGGGCTGCTTGCTGCGGCTGTGGGCATTTTGTTGTGGAAAAAAGTGGTTTGTGGTATACTGAAAGAAAAATAATCGGGGAATTTACGGATGAAAAAGAGAAGAAAAGGGCGAGTCAAAGACTTTGAACAGGCGAAAAATACACAGCCTGACAGAGGGCAGAAACCTTCAGAGGAGAGTATAAATACTGCTAAGAAAAATATCAGAATTAATAAAACGAGAATTATAATGACCGTTATCGTGATAATCCTGATAGCGGTCGTTGGCATGTCAGTAAAAACAGTTTTTGATCTGCGTGCAGAACAAAGCGAGCTGAAAAAGGAAAGTAAAGCATTACTGGCGGAAAAGTCTGCCCTGACAGAAGAACTTGAGAATGTTAATGATAAAGAATATATAGAAGAACAGGCGAGAATTCAGCTTAAGCTGATCAAACCGGGAGAAATTTTATACATATTAGAGGATGAACAGGACAATCAGAATGATGACGAAGAAGAAAATTAAAGAAGCGATTATTGTTGAGGGAAGAGATGATACTGCAGCTGTAACCAGAGCTGTCGATGCTGTAACGATAGAAACTCATGGTTTCGGGATGCCTGATTCTATCTGGCCGGTGATTGAAAAAGCCTATCAGAATCAGGGCATTATTATCTTTACAGATCCTGATTATGCGGGAGAAAAAATCCGAAGAAAAGTGAGCCAGCGTTTTCCTCGTTGCAAGCAGGCTTTTTTGCCGAAAGGAAAAGCATTGAAAAAAGGCAATATCGGTGTGGAAAATGCAAAAGTGGAGGATATTGTGGAAGCTCTGGAAAAAGCACGCTGTTCCTCAGCAGAAGAAGCAGAAGATCCGTTTACTATGGAAGATCTGGATACCTGCGGACTGATAGGCACGGCTGATGCTAAGGCGCGCAGAGAAAAACTGGGAAATTTGCTGTCCATTGGTTACGGCAACAATAAGACGTTTTTGAAAAAGCTTAATCAGCTTGGTGTCACAAAAGAAGAATTTTATCAAAAGGTTAAAGAGTTATGATGAAGCTGTATGCACCGTCTACAATACGGGAGATTAAAGATAAATATGGATTCAAGCTGTCTAAGAGTCTGGGACAGAACTTTCTCACGGATAAAAATGTTATCGACAAGATCATTGAAGCGACAGAAATTACTGACGAAGATCTGGTCATTGAGATCGGTCCCGGTATTGGAGTTCTTACAGCCGAAGCTGCGCAGTTAGCAAAAAAAGTTGCGGCTATAGAGATAGACAGAAACCTGATTCCAATTCTGCAGGATACACTGCAGGACTTTGACAATGTAGAAATTATCAACCAGGATGTATTGAAAACAGATCTTAACGGACTCATCAGAGATGCCAACTGTCGCAGAACCAGAATTATCGGCAATCTGCCATATTATATTACGACACCCATTATCATGGGGCTTCTGGAAAGTCATGTGAAGGCTGACAGCATCACTATCATGATGCAGAAAGAGGTGGCGGATAGAATCAAGGCTCAGCCAGGTTCTAAGACTTATGGAGCCCTTTCGGCGGCGGTGCAGTATTACTGCACTGTATCCACTGTAGCCATGGTGCCTAAGGAAGTATTCTTTCCGGCGCCCAAGGTGGATTCAGCAGTACTGCGTCTGGATATCAGGGAGCAAAAACCTGTGGAACTTTATAATGAAGAACTGTTTTTCAAATGTATCAAAGCAGGATTTGGACAGAGGCGAAAGACGTTACTAAACTCACTATCGCAATTAAACGATTTTTCTAAGGACGAAATTCGAAAAGCATTGGAATCAGCGGGAGTTGATGAAAAGAGAAGAGCTGAAACCCTGTCTTTGGACGAGTTTGCTGCCGTCTCAAATACTTTATACAAAGGGGAAAAAAGGGAATAGAAAGAGGGAATCGTATCATGGAAAACTTGAAGCAGATTTATAGCAAATATTTAAAAAACAGTTTTGCCTTTTGTTTTATCTGGGCTTTCTTACTGAATTTCATCATTGAAACTTTAGCCAGAAAAGGACTGGGCGGTCTGATGTTTTTAATAGAAAGCCCTGTGGTTTTTCTGTATAACACGTTACTCATTTTTGCTACACTGGTGATTGCCACTTTATTTCGCAGGCGTGCTTTTGTAGTGACAGTAGTAACAATTCTGTGGCTGGCTATTGGTATTACCAATGGTGTGATTCTGATGCAGAGAATGACACCATTCACAGTTAAAGATCTGAGTAATATTACTGACGGTGCCACTATTATCACCAATTACTTCACAGTATCGGAACTGGTTATGATTGCAGCAGGAATTATTGTTTCCCTGACTGCCATGATTCTGCTGTGGGTCAAGGGTCCCCGAAAGAAAGAGAAAGTAAATCTGAAACGTAACCTTCTGGCTGTTTTTCTGGTTATTGCATTTACTTTTGCGGGGACTGCAGGGCTGATTAAAGCCGGAGTACTGAATACGTTCTTTGGTAATCTTGCTTATGCCTATGCAGATTATGGAGTGCCTTACTGTTTTGTCAACACTTGGCTGAATACAGGAATTTCAAAGCCTAAGGGATATGATGAAAAGATGGTCAAGGCTATCTTTGACAAAGATCAGTATAACGAGGATGGAACTATGAAGCTGGTGCAGACTGATGAGGATCAGGATCATCCGAATATTCTGTTTCTGCAGCTGGAATCTTTTGTAGATCCGTCTCTGTTTAATAATATCAAACTTTCTGCCGACGCCATACCGACTTTCAGGAAACTGAAGGAAGAGTATTCTTCAGGAGATTTGACAGTCCCGGCTTGTGGTGCGGGAACAGCCAATACAGAGTTTGAAGTGATGACAGGGCTCAGTGTTAAATTCTTTGGTCCGGGTGAATATCCTTTCAAGTCCATTCTCAATGAACAGACAGGAGAAAGTATTGCATTTGATTTGAAGTCCATGGGTTACGGTACTCATGCTATTCATAATCACAGAGCACTGTTCTACAACAGAAATGAGGTATTTGCAAATATCGGTTATGATACCTTTACATCTCTGGAGTATATGAGTGATGTGGAGAAAACACCGAAGAACTGGGCTAAGGACAAGATCCTGACCAGTCAGATTATGGATACACTGGAGTCCACTGAAGAGCACGATTATATCTACACTATTTCTGTACAGGGACACGGAAAGTATCCGACTGAACAGGTGATTAAGAATCCTACCATTGAAGTGACCGAGGCTCCGGATGAAGCAACAAAATGGCAGTACGAGTACTATGTAAATCAGATTTATGAAATGGATCAGTTCATTAAAAATCTGACAGAGACT
>CABSEO010000273.1 GCA_902476665.1 uncultured Emergencia sp. | reverse complement strand
ACTGGCAGCGTCTGATACTGACCCATCTGGCAGAACGGGAACATCCGGGAGTTTTGACAGGGGCACCTGTTACTGATGTAAAATTTACCCTTGTGTCGGGAAAGGGACACCTGAAACACACGGAAGGGGGAGATTTCAGACAGGCCACCTACAGGGCAGTTCGTCAAGGGCTTCGCCGGGGAGGCAGTATACTTCTTGAACCTTATTATACTTATCGTCTTGAGATTCCTTCAGAAATGGTAGGCAGAGCCATGAACGATATTCAAAAGATGTCCGGAACCTTTCAGCCTTCCGAGGCTTCGCAGGGACTGGCAGTGCTGAAAGGAGAGGCTCCCGTGGCTACTATGAACGGTTATCACAAAGAAGTGATGACCTATACAAAAGGACAGGGAAGACTTTACTGTTCTCTCAAGGGATATTTTCCATGTCATAATTCAGAGGAAGTGATCTCCGATATAGGTTATGATCCGGACAGAGACGCAGAAAATCCGTGTGGCTCTGTATTCTGCAGCCATGGAGCCGGCGTAAATGTCCCATGGGATCAGGTGGAAAATCATATGCATCTGCCTTTAACCTATGTGAAGCAAAAAGAACAGAAACAGTCGCCAGGCCACAATGTTCCCAGCCATAGAAGGCAGTACAGTGACGAAGAACTGGAGGCTGTATTCAGGCAGACTTATGGTATCAGTAAAAGAGAGAATCAGAGATTTCGAAAAAGCTCCAGAGTTATCTCAGCAGGTGCTGAATTATCAGGACCCAGAGTGAAGAGCGGTTACAATCTTGCTTCAGCAGAGGAAGTGCTTCTGGTCGATGGGTATAACATGATTTTCGCCTGGGAAGAACTGAAAGAAATGGCGGCATTCAATCTTGAAAGTGCCAGAAATCTACTGATAGAAGCGCTCTCTAATTATCAGGGATACAGGGAAAACCGGATTATTGTGGTGTTTGATGCGTATAAGCAGCCAGGAAATATTGGAGTGGCGGAGAAGATTAACAATCTGACTGTTGTCTATACCAGAGAAGGACAGACTGCAGATCAGTATATTGAAAAATTTGTGCTGGAAAATGTAAAAAAACTTAAAATTACTGTTGCTACATCCGATGGCCTTGAACAGATGATGATTTTCGGACAGGGCGCCCTGAGAATGTCGGCAAGAGAACTG
The DNA here is from genome assembly GCA_902476665.1 of uncultured Emergencia sp. Classification (GTDB taxonomy): domain Bacteria; phylum Bacillota; class Clostridia; order Peptostreptococcales; family Anaerovoracaceae; genus Senimuribacter. The sequence goes on along the minus strand of CABSEO010000273.1, from coordinate 2,491 downwards.
CGTCAGCAGATTATCGATACCAATGAAGAAATTCGAGAAAAATACCTGAGAAAATAAATCATTATAATGAAATTATCCTGCTAGAGGCAGATCGTTTTTTTGGCTATTCCTGCAAGATTATAAATGAAAAAGGCCTTCTATTACAAAATAGGACTGGCATGGAGGCTTTTTCATAATTAAGAGTACCGCTTTCAGATTTCAGAATAAATGCCGATAGGTTTAAAATATATTTAAGAATCCCTGACATTTCAGGTATTTAAAAAAATCACCTCTTGTTAAAAAATACAGGGGTGAGTATGCTATATGAGCAAATATTTTTTGTGAGGAGGGTCCTATGGAACACGCAATCAGTGTAAAGAATCTTTCCAAGTATTTCAAAGACACGGCTGCATTAAAAAAATGCTCTTTTGAAATTGGGAAGGGGGAGATTTTCGGATATCTGGGTCCGTCGGGGGCAGGAAAAACTACAACGATTAAACTGCTCAGCGGGCAGCTCAAAGCAGATAACGGCATTATTGAGATATTCGGAAAAAGTCCTTTTGATTCATCTGTCAGGGACAGAATAGGTATTATGAGTGACAACAGTGGTCTTTATGAGAAAATGACTGTTTACGAAAATCTGAAAATTTTTGCGGAAATCTATAAGTTGCCTTCTGAAAGAATTTCAGAAGTTTTAGAGAGTGTAGGTCTTTTAGAGTCGGCTAAAAAGCCGGCAGAGAAATTGTCTCGCGGCATGCGTCAGAGACTGATCTTCGCAAGAACTATTCTACACAGGCCTGAGATTCTGTTTCTGGATGAACCTACTGCTAATCTGGATCCTGCTACTGCAGAAGAGGTTAGGAGTCTGATTCTGCAAATGAAAAGAAAGGGAACCACTGTTTTTCTGACGACGCATAATATGGAAGAAGCAAACGAAATTTGCGATCGAATTGCTTTTCTTAATCATGGGGAACTGATAGAATGCGGCAGTCCGGGCCAGCTGAAATTAAAGTATTCTAAAAAGCAGGTAAAAGTGACAACGGCTCTGGGAGAAACTGTACTGCCCCTTGATAGTCTGATTCTGTCCGATTATCTGAAGACTGCGGGGGAGATTACGATGATTCACTCTATTGAGCCGAGTCTCAAAGAAGTATTTCTTACTTTAACGGAAGGAGGCAGAAAATGATGAGAATTCATGTACTTAAAACTTTGATTAAAAAAGATTTTAAGAGCTGTCTAGGTAATAAAAATGTATTAATTACACTGCTGCTTCCGATTTTCTTTGGGATTGCTTATTCTTTTCTGCTGTCTGATATTACTGAGCTTCCGGGAGAATTTGTTCTGCTCCTGTGCAGTGTCATGGTGCTTTCCATTATTCCTTTGAGTGTGCTTTCTACAATGATTGCAGAGGAAAAAGAAAAGCATACTCTCAGGGCTTTGATGATGGCTAACGTGTCCGGCATAGAATTCATTTTAAGCAAAGCATTGGTGTGTCTTGTTGTTCTGATTGGTGAAGGCATAGTGCTTTTCGGCATCTGTGGCACTTCCATGAATGGTTTCTGGGGGTATCTTTTGATACTGACGCTGGCAGCTCTGGCAATTATCTGTTTCGGCGCAGTTGTCGGAATTTCTGCAAAGGATCAGATGGCTGCAGGCACGTTGGCAAGTCCGCTGATGATGCTTCTGCTGCTGCCGCCAATCTTCGGACAGTTTAATGATGTTGTGGAAAAGATTTCAAAGCTGTTTCCCACAACATCTCTTTATACGGTGTATCCTTCCGCAGCAGCAGGAGAATCTCTACTGACAGGGGATAATCTTTTTGCCCTTGCAATCTGTGTAGTCTGGGCAGCAGCGGGGATTATCATATTCCAGGCAATCTATAAGAAAAAGGGTCTGGATGACTGAAGACTGCGTTTGAATCAACGAAATCAGGGAATACAATCCGCTATTTATATCTGTATTTGCAAATTCAGATGATTATCGTTCATAAATGAGAAGAAATGAAGGATGAGACAATCTGTCTGTGAACACAGAGTAACTGAATATCTTTTTAAAACAAAGAGCACTTTGGCTGAATTCGATAGGAGAACAGGCCAGGGTGCTTTTTATTTTAAGAAATAACAAATATTTCGGTATTTCGTCAACTCACAGCTTTTTGTTTAATCTATTCAATGGAGTAAAAAACTTATCATATCCGCCTGTCCCATTCATATAGTATTAATGAAAGGACAGGTATTGCTTATGAACCATTTTGAAAAAGTCTTTCAGTGTTTTCCCAAAAGCGTCAGGGAGGAAATTTCGGCACTATCACCTGAAACACGGCAAAACATTGAAGAAATCAGAGTTTATCGGGGCAAGGAGGTTCAGCTCTTTGCTGACGGAAAAAGAATTTCTCTGACAGGAAAAACCAGCAGTCAGGATGTGAACAATCTTCTCAACAATCTGATGAAATTTTCCTATTATGCGTATGAAGAAGATATCGCAAAGGGGTTCATCACAATCGACGGCGGTC
>CABSEO010000272.1 GCA_902476665.1 uncultured Emergencia sp. | reverse complement strand
GCTTGCGAAGAGCCAGTTTGAGATCTTCAATCACCATTGCCTCATCTATCGGCTTGGGAATAAAGTGAAGAGGCTGCACATCAAAGAGGGCTCGATCATAGGAGGTAGTACCAGATACAAATACAATTTCTGTCAGGTGATCGTCATACCTGCCCCGTATGATCCTGCTGAGATCAAGACCGCTGAGACTGTTCATTTCAATGTCCAGATAGATCAGATCGAAGGAATGTTCCTTTTCAATAAAAGTCTGCAGGCTTTCTCCGTCATAAAACACCTCCACGTCAATGTCAAGGAAAGCCTTGTCTGCATAAGACAACAGGATTTTTTCTATATCGTGGCATACCTGAGCAACGTCATCACAGACAGCAATCTTAAACATGATACTCCCCCTATAATACCTTTATAAATGATAGAATAATTTTAGCATAATATCCTGAGAATTTCCACGATCTCCATTGAAAAAAGAGTTAATGCAAAAAAGTGACCAGTTACTACATGCAGCGGCACCGATGACAAAAAGTTATAAAATAAGGATGAGGGAGAAATAGCGAAGTCTGAAAGAAAAGGAGGGTAGTGACGTGAGAATGTATTTATACAGAATTTTGAACGATAAAATGAAACTGGCAGTAGTGATTCTGCTGTTTTTGATTCCGGCCATGGAAATTGTGCAAATGGCATGGCATTTCCATCAGGGATTTTCTATGCTGCTACCTCATTACGCAACATTTCTTTCCTGTAATACAATCAGACATTTTTTACACAAGATTATGTTCTGGTATCTGCCTATTTTTGTACTGGTGATTGCCAATGAGGACAGCATTGAGGATGCGGGAATCGGGTACAGGGATATTCTTCAGGTCAGGACGGGAAAGAGCCGTTATCTGAGAACCAAGCTGGTTGGCTCTTTTAACATCATATTTCTGATTGTTTTTCTTGGATTGCTGCTCAACATGGCATTGGCTTATATTTGTTTCAGAGACGGAACTTATACCCAAGAGGAGCCCAATGAAGTTCTGATCAGAGATATTGAGATCATTACTAAGGCTCATCCTGTGGCAGCTAATCTAGTGTACATCTGCATTGCCTCGTTTCTGGCGGGTCTCCTTGCCGCAGCAGGAACAGCACTTGCAATTACAGTAAAAGATAGAAAACTGGTCTATGGACTCACATTTATTCTGTGGTTTATTCCTGTCATAATCAATCATTCAGTTATGTATGTGATTCAGCCATTTATTGGAGTCAATTATGAGCATGTAGTACCCACTTTTCTGGGCGTGGTGATAAGTTATCTGCTAATCATTGGGACGGCAGTCTTTCTGGAGGTCAGAGATGATGAACTTTAGACTGAAAAAAACAGCTTTGGCAGAGGGGATAGCTGCAATTTATTTACTGATAAGAGCAGTTACCTGGTATCGTGGATTCCTGGATCACAATCTGATCTTCGGTTATACAGAGGAAGAAGCACTGAAAAATGCCATATTCGGAGGATATTTTGGTTCGGAAGAACTTGGACTGATTATGCCTTTGATTATCATGATTCTGACAGAATATCTGACAGATAAAGAAGAGTCTGTCTTCCTGCTTCGGTATTCGGGGCGGGAAAGCTATTTGTGTGTCAGGTGCGCAAGGCTGGTGGTGGCAATGGTGATCTATAATATCTTGTACATGGTCATAGGTCTGGGGTATCTGGGGCTACAGTTCAGTACGGAACTGATGCTTTCGGAACGAATGATGAGGTTTGCTTTCTGGCATTTTCTGATTCTGTTTCTGTATGCGGTGCGCACCTGTGTTCTGTATATGATACTGAGGGATATGCTGAGCAAGAAGTTTCTGGCTATGGGCATTGCAATGATACTGTATCTGACAGAGTTTTATCTGGTTCTGGATCAGTGGCTTTACCCGCTGATCCACCATGAGATCACCATATCCTCCTTTGGAGATATTACTGCGGCAGGAGTTGTGTATCTGGGCGCGGTTCCACAGTCTGTCTGCTATGAGGCGGCGGCAAGGCAGCTAGTGATGGTGATTCTGGCAATCCTTATATGGAGCCTGCTTTGGAGAAAAAAGGATGTGATCCGTCTTGAAGGATAAACAGATATCTTGGCTACTGCTGACTGTGATGGCAGGTATGCAGTATTTCTGCTATTACCAGAATCCCTTCACCGATTGGGAGCTTCCTTTCGCTACCGGACTGACACCGGCAGACACTTCATCCGGAAATCTTCTGCTGATCATGTATGCCTATCTGCCTGTTCCTTTTATCCTGCTGCTGTTTTCGGGAGACATGCAGCGGCTGCTGGCAGGTTACGGTCTGTTGCTGTCAGTTCGGGGCGAGAAGAGATACCGTCTGCTGCTGCAAGTGGAAAGAAAGATGATTGTGCAGGTATTTGCTTCTGTGTTTCTGACTGGGATGGTCTACACCATAGGCAGAAAAGACACGTGGGAGATATTGACCACCGTGCAGCGTTTATGGGTTCTGTTCCTGTATGGGTTGGCTGTATGCGCACTGATACAGATACAGTATTTATTGGAACTGTATACAGATGTGCAGTATGCACTGGGAATAGTCCTTGTCGGTGGGGCGCTGTCTCTTTTTATCTCCGGGAGCTGCCGGGGAAATCAGGAAGTGATCAACCCACTGCTGTTTCTGAATTTGGGATTTGCCAGAAAAAACGGTATCATTGCTGTGGCACAGCAGGGGATTTCACCGGAGCTCGCTCTGTTCACACTGACAGCGATCTTTCTGTGCACCATAGGGATTACATTGAAAGTATTCAGGAAAAGGGATATGATATAAGGAGGAAGTCATGATAGAATTTAAAGATGTGTCCAAAAGGCTGAAGAAGAATCTGGTGCTGGATCATATTAACTACACCTTTGAAGAAGGAAAGGTATATGGGCTGTACGGTGAAAACGGTTCAGGAAAAACTATGCTGCTGCGAGCCGCAGCCGGTCTGATCGTGCCCAGTGAGGGGTATATTGTATGTGACGGCAAAAAGCTGCACCGGGACATTTCTTTTCCCGATAATACAGGCATTGTCATTGAAAATATGGAGCTTCTTCCCAGATTTACCGCGGAGGAAAATCTGAGGATTCTGGCAAAGATTCGAAAAACGGCTACAGACAAGGATATTGCCGACGCCCTGGAAGCGGTGGGGCTTGCGCCCAAAGGAGGAAAGAAGGTAAAGAAGTTTTCTCTGGGCATGAAACAGAGACTGAATATTGCACAGGCTGTATTTGAAAAGCAGAATATCATTCTGCTGGATGAGCCGACCAATGCACTGGATCAGGAAGGGGTAAAACAGATTTATCGACTTATCAGAAGAGAAAAAGAACGAGGAGCGTTGATCATTATTGCGACCCACCACAAGGAGGATCTGACAGAAATGTGCGATGTGATTCTGAGAATGAGCAGAGGGAAACTGCTGACAGAGTAAAGGAGCTGCGAAAAATGAAAAAGAAAATGATCATTTCGTCTGTTGTGCTGATTGTAATGGTTCTTTTTGTGACAATGCAGTATACCATTAGAGATTTTATCGGTACAGGTCCGCAGTTTAGAGGTGAAGAACCATATTATCAGGAAAGGGCAGGTGAAGAGTCAAAAGCGCGGGAAGCTGCCGCAAAAGATGCCGGACAGCTGCTGGATGGGCTGAGCAGCGG
>CABSEO010000271.1 GCA_902476665.1 uncultured Emergencia sp. | reverse complement strand
CCCACAAGCTTGCCCTGACGCATTACCCCTACTCTATCAGAAATAGCCATTACTTCGTTGAGTTTATGGGTGATAATAATTACAGTCATATCCTTTTCACGAACAATACGCCTGATAACATCGAAGAGTTCTTCCGTTTCCTGTGGTGTCAGAACAGCAGTAGGCTCGTCCAGAATCAGGATATCCGCACCTCTGTACAAAGTCTTCAGAATCTCAACCCTCTGCTGCAGCCCTACGCTGATCTCCTCCACCACAGCCCTGGGATCTACCACCAGACCATAATCCTCCACCAGCTTTTCCGTGGCTTTAATTGCACCTTTCAGATCATAGAAAAATTTTCTTTTTCTCGGCTCCTTGCTGAGCACGATGTTCTGTGCCACAGTAAAAGAAGGTACCAGCATAAAGTGCTGATGCACCATGCCTACACCATTTTCAATAGCTTCCGTCGGCGTGTGTTTTTCCATCTTTTTTCCCTTGATGTAGACATTACCGCTGGTCGGCGTATTAATCCCGTAAAGCACATTCATCAAAGTACTCTTTCCGGCTCCGTTTTCGCCTACCAGCGCAAATACTTCACCCTTCTTGATATCAAAGGAAACATTATCATTTGCCAGTACGCCCGGAAACTGCATGGATATATTCTCAAATCTTACAATAGTATCTTGCAAAACGATTTCCTCGCATTTCTATAGTTTTTGTTAAAACGAAATTCGGGCGCAGCGTTAACACGCCACGCCCATTGAATCAGAAAAGGTCTATTCTTACAGTGCAGTATCTACTACGATTGTTCCATCTTTAATCTTGGCCATCTGTTGATCCAGAGCAGCTAAAACCTTATCCGGAACCAGCATTTCCATATCTTCAGAACCGTAGGCAACTTTTACATAATCCCCATCAGATCCTGCATAGAATATATCTCCGCCGATCCACTTGCTGTCATCATTATAGAACTCATTGACATAGTCTACGATAGACTTCTGCACATTTTTAATCATGGAGCACAGAATATCATCAGCATACTGTCCGTCACCCAGAGTAATTCTCTGATCCTGGTCAACACCAATACACTTGATGCCTAAATCTTTTGCCTTCATGATTGCGCCATTACCGGATCCACCTGCAGCACAGAAAATGATATCAGCACCACGGGTAGCCTGATCCTGTGCATGCTCAGCACCCAGATTAGTATCAGACCAGTCACCTGTATAACCCTTGATAACCTTTACATCCTTATTCAGGTCTTTTCCAGCCTGCTTTGCTCCCTGCTCATATCCTACATAGAAGTCATTGATTACAGGAATATCAGCACCACCGATAAATCCAACTACTCCGGTTTCTGTCATGCTTCCTGCGATATAACCTACCAGATAGGAACCTTCATTCTGTTTATAGGAAATGCATGTCAGGTTAGGAATATCTTTGTAATTATCTACAACGTTATCTACCCAGATGAATTTAGTGTCAGGATATTCCTTTGCAATTTCACCAATCATTGTCAGCTCGGAACCGACACCAATAACGATCTCAGACTTTTCTGCCGCGGTTCTCAGCTGCGGTTCATACTGAGTCTCATCAGTGTTGCATTCAGTGACATTCACAGTATATCCCTGTTCTTCCAGTTCATCCAGCCCAGCTTTTGCAGAATCATTAAAGGACATATCACCCAGCTGAGTTGCGATAACACCTGTAATCTGCACTTTTTCGCCGTCTTCTTTGTCATCTCCGCCACAGCTTGCCATAAACAGTGACATGGAAAGCACCATTACAGCAACCAGGGCTACTGAAATAAATTTCTTCATCTTCATCCTCCGTAAATATTAATTCTAGCGATAAATATTTCCTTTAAATTTTATCACAATATATTCACATTATCAACAAAATTCCAGTCAGACATGCAACTTTTCTATGATTTCTCTAAAGGCAAAATCAAGCTGACGGCTGTCATGACAGTCGCTGGAAAGTATCATGGGACAACCCAGTCTCTCAATCTCCTCAATCAGATACATCGGCGGATAAGGCCTGCTCCTGTAGCCCCTTGCCATAGCTCCCGTGTTGATCTCAAAAATAGGTTTCGTCACTGCCACCTTGGCAAGCGCCTGCATTGCGGCCTTTTTATACCAGTGAGCATTTTCATCAAAATATCGGTTTCCCTCGTTAAACTTGGTAATCAGATCGAAATGTCCCACAATATCTGCACCGGTCTTCTCCACCACATCTGCCATCAGTTCAAAATACCGCTCCACATAGGCCCTGTAATCGCCTCCAAACAGCTTCTCAACGCCTTCTTCCATTACCTGCGCCGTGTTATCCACACTGAGGAGATGACCGTCCTTTTCCACATAATGAAGAGAACCTATCACATAATCATAGGGATAATCACTGCCGTTTCCGAAGTAATCCCTCTCAATACCCAGATAAATATCGATTCTTTCCTTATATTTTTCCTTTAGAGAAAGTACTTCCTGTCTGTATTTTTCTGTGTTTTCAGGGCTCATACAGAAATCCCCGTCAAATGGAGAATACTCGTGACCGGAAAATCCGACAGCACGAAATCCCTTTGATACAGCAGTCTTCACCATATCCTCCGGACTGTCATTTCCGTCGCAGTAAAATGTGTGAGTATGCAGATTCATGTCCCCTTTGGAATTCAATAAAATCATTTCGTCATTTTCTCCTGTTTCACCTTGTGATCTATGATATGGCGGGAGGCCAGCTCATCCATAACCTGATCCACGCTGATGCCCAGCTCCACCATGAGTACCATCACATGATACATCAGATCTGCAATTTCGTAAACAGTTTCCGCATGATCCTGCGCCTTTCCTGCTATGATGACCTCTGTAGATTCTTCTCCTACTTTCTTCAGAATCTTGTCCAAACCTTTTTGGAAAAGATAAGTGGTATAGGATCCTTCCGGCAATTCTGTCTTTCGACTTTCCAGCATCTTGTACAGCCCTTTTACGGAAAAATTGGATGGCAGTTCTCCAAGGACCGGAAATTCAAAACAGGAATCGCCTCCCAGATGGCAGGCCGGACCATCCTTCTTCACTGTTACCACAAGTGCGTCCCTGTCACAGTCAGCAATAATGCTGACCACATGCTGACAGTTTCCACTGGTTTCTCCCTTTCTCCACAGCTCCTGCCTGGAGCGGGACCAGAAACAGGTTCTCATCTCTCTCATGGTGATTTCAAGGCTTTCTCTGTTCATATAGGCCAGAGTCAACACTTTTTTTGACTCTGCGTCAACCACAATAGCGGGAATCAGTCCTTTTTCATCAAATTTCAGTTCATCTGTCTTTATCATAATCCTATCTCCTTACATTGATTCCTTCCGCTGCAAGAGCAGCTTTCAAATCTCCGATAGTTACTTCCCCAAAATGGAAAATGGATGCCGCAAGACCTGCGTCTATATCGGGAATTTCCTGAAACAGTCTGATAAAATCATCAATGCAGCCGGCTCCTCCGGATGCGATAACCGGCACGGAAACCGCCTCGTTGACAGCTCTGAGCATTTCCAGATCAAATCCTTTTTTTACGCCGTCTGTATCGATGCTGTTCACCACGATTTCTCCCGCACCGTCTGCTTCACCTCTCTTAATCCATTCCAAAGCGTCCATTCCTGTATCTTCCCTGCCGCCTTTGGCAAATACCCGGAAGGTTCCTCCGACCC
>CABSEO010000270.1 GCA_902476665.1 uncultured Emergencia sp. | reverse complement strand
CATTCGGCCTTTTTTATTCCAATCAGACCTTTTTATTGAACGGAGCTGCTGCCGCTCAAGGCAAACACAGCTCCGCTTCATATTCACTTTCAGAACATATCTTTCATCGCCCCAGTTTCTCCTAACCCGCTTCCCTGCGGCTCTGATTGGGGCTGCTGATGAATATCGTTCTGTTGATCGATTCTTCTGGCATATACAGCAGAAAGCCATGCCTGATAATGAATTTTTGTTACCTGAAGCAATTCACATAGGCTCTCAAATGTCATACTGATTGCCACATGGTTTTCCGGCTTATTTCCGAACCTTGGCACAATTAAACCTTTCTCATTCGTCTGCCCCGGTCCACTGTCAGCCACCAGCAAAAAATCCGATTTACTGCCTGCCAAAAGCTGCGCTGTCCTTGATAAACTCATTCCATCCGGACGTGATCTGCCAATCTTGGCAAGTTTTTCCGCCGATGTGCCACCCAAAGACTGATAGATTGCTTCCTTAGAACCATTTTTCTTATGCGCCTGCAAAAGGTATCTCAGTTCTCCAGATTCTGCTTTTCGGCATAATTCCAATAATTCTGTCATACTGAGATAAATATGGATATTGTTGGTCTGCCGCTGTCCGGCCGGCCGGTTCATATCATAGGACGCAAAGACCAAATGGGCTTTTCCATAAGAAAAAGCATCCCATAAACTTTCAACAAAGCATCCTCTGGCATCCTTCCGGATGATCTGAGTCAGGTTTTGTTTATCACTCATCGTTCCCACCTTCCTCAACCATCGCAATAAATTTGAAAACCTTCTGCGCATTTTCTTCAAACTGAGGCAGGAACTCCTGTTCCGTATCATAATTCCGATACAGCCCGATATAGGTTGCTGACCAGAGCATCTGCATTATGTTCTGGCTGATTATTTTTTCTTTCTTCCGAAAAATTACTCCTAATTCTGTAACCGCCTTCTGCCACTGAATAAAGAACTCATCCTCAATCGGAATATTAAAGGCACCAAGCCACTCCCGAACTGTATGAGTTTCTGTATCATCGCCGCATCCCGGATTAATAAAAATGTATTGAATCTGATCTACAGTGATTTGGGAAGACAAGTCATCTCCCGGTTTGAAGATCAGGCCCCGTCCAATCGGGAACATCGCGCAAACCGTCGGTTTGGCATTATGGACTGCACACTTTCGATCTTTCAGCAGCGGGCATCGCTTAATTGTTCCACGCGGCTGTATCCTGACAATAGGAATCCGTGAGGCTTCTCCAACATAAACATCACAATACTGAGAAACAAAGTCATTCGGTGTGATCTTTAGCTCCTTTGACATATTGTAAAGATCTTTCGGGGTAAGAAGAATATCCTCCCGGTTGATGCAGCACTTGCCGCACATTGTACAATGAAATTTAAACGGCTCATCCACACCGATTTTCATTTTCTCAAAATTATCCACGATTTCTTTTAATCTTGTATCCATAATAGCATTTCCTCCATAAAGATAGAGGCACCGAATCCCGATGCCCCTGTTGTGTCATACTGACCTGTAAACAATTTTCAATAACCTTTATTTTTCCTGCGCCAAAGCCCTGAGTGCTTCCATGAGCCTGTTTTGATTTCTCCGGAACTGCGGAGTAAATGGCTGATCCAGGTCAAAATCCGAATACTTATATCGAAGAAAACACATCAGTGCCTGCGACATCCGGCTTTGTGGAACCTTTTCCAGCAGCAGTGCCATTTCTCTGGCCAACCCCACATCAAGCTCCCAGAAATCATAATCTTCCTGGTTGCAGCGCCTCCGTATCCATTTTTTCACAGACATCAGAGGGCCTACATAATGATGGGTCTGTTCCATACTAAGATATTGCTCCTGCCCGCCATAACCATCTGGCCCAACGGATATGGGATAGGTGCGGCATGCCTTTGGCTTTTCCTTATGGATCGTACACCGATTCCCTTTTAAGAAGATGCAGGCATCCTCGTCCCCCACTGTCTTCAGCATAAAAGCCATATAACCAGACTCATGCAAAAGCACAGGTTCCGCATATAACTCCAGAACGTCGTCCATACTCCTGATCCGTTTATCTTTATTCCTTAGAAAACATGCCAGGCGAAACGCATCCAGACTGTCTATTGGAACACTTTCTTTTACATGCCGGCAACATGCGCCACACATCTGGCAGCGGAACGGAAAATGATCTGAGCCGGTGACAGGAACCATCTTTTTCAAAAATTCTTTCATTTTGATTCCTCACTCAATCCCAAGTTGCGCGATGAGGCACAAATTCTAACTCAACCGCCTTGGAAACCGCCTCATCCGGCTCGCCATAAAAATCATTGTTGTATTTCGTACGAATAGCCGGCTCACTATCCTTAAGCGGATCGACATCCACATACAGTCTCCCATTAGATTCATAAACGGGTCTGCTCCAGTCATCGCAGCCTTTGTATTTCAAAATCAGTTTTTTCATTTCCATTCCTTTCTGTATCTTACAGATACTCATACATAATATTTTGGCTTTTACACCACTGTTCAGCAGCCCCAAAATGTGCATCACTAAAAGCAGAAAATCTGCGTTTCCGGTAGCCATTCTCCCTATACACATAGAATACCGATTCCGGAATCTCCCGAAAGCCTATGTGAACAAGCAGAACCTTCGGCCGAGAGAGAAATATCACTTCCCGCCTGTGTTCTTGCCCACAGGGCCAATACATCAACCGATATCCAAGCTGGCACTGGCTATATCGGCATCTGGTTAAGATAACTTTTGTACACCAGAACATACTTACCCCAGCACCGCCGCGGAAAATGGCGTGGGATACGCCGCACTTGATCTTTTCTTCCTGCCTATAATCGTGATTGACAATCGGAAGCATGGCCCGATTTTTGTCAAACAGAATCTTTTTATATCCTATCGGCTCACAAAAATAAAAATCATTTTCCCCTGTGGAAGCCGGAATTTCAACCACATCTGATACAGACATGGAACGCCCCCTGTATCCTTCCGGATGCGCAATATTAAAGATCGTAAAAATATCTTGCAGGCTTTGTACCTCTAGTTCTCCGGAAAACACGGTTTCATAGAGTTCAGCAGGCACTTGATGATTACTGGCCTGCAGGATCGCTTGCAGGTTCCGAAACATCAGATGGTCGTTATCTAGTTCTGGTATGATTTGATATAATGTCACATTCATAACATCTGTCCTCCCACACAAAGATCATCTGTTTCCAGCAGCTGCAGGCAGTAAGGCGCCATGCAGCACGGTTCCTCTGGAAAATGGTTGTACTTATCCGGAATGATGACACGAAGCACCTGTCTGCCGGTTTCTTCAAACTTCATCAAACGCACATCGCAATCTTCAAAGATTCCAGACACCATATCGCCGTCACAAAATCGCCGCCCGGACTGAACCATCAGACCAAGGGTGTTTAAAATGTACATAATTTCTTCGTTGGGCAGGCGCAATACCAGTTGAAAGTCCATATGACCATACCGGGCCATTCCATGTGTATGTGCGTTGCAAAGAAACGGCAGGAATCCAATTTCGACCTTACCACACTCCTCGCAATAGCCATTGGCACAGCAATGGATGATCCAATCTATTTTTTTATCCATGCTGCTCCTCCTTTTTCCAAAGCACTTCATTCATAATCTGCAGGACAGACTGCAGTTCCTGGTCATAGCTTCGCCAATCTTCCAG
>CABSEO010000269.1 GCA_902476665.1 uncultured Emergencia sp. | reverse complement strand
GCCAGTACAATTTCTGTTCCGCAATCTTTCTTTTCAGCAGGTTTTATGGTATATCCGTCACTGCCGCCGGACTGCCAGCAGTTGCTTTCCTCTGAGCCATAAGCTTTTGATGTGACAGTTACAGTATCCGCTACCATGAAGGCTGAGTAGAAACCCACACCAAACTGGCCGATAATATCAATGTCTTCTTTCTGTTCTTCTTTACCGTAAGCTTCCTTAAAGGCAAGGCTTCCACTTCTTGCAATCGTCCCCAGATTTGATTCCATCTCTTCTTTGGACATCCCAATACCGTTATCACTGATGGTCAGTGTGCGGTTCTCTTTGTCAGCGGCAATGGTAATTTTGAAATCCGAACGGTTAATGCCTGTGTCTCCAGACTGCAGGCTCTGATAGTACAGCTTATCCAGTGCATCACTGGCATTGCTGATCAGTTCACGCAGAAAAATCTCCTTGTGGGTGTAAATGGAATGAATCATCAGGTCCAGCAACTTTTTGGACTCTGCCTTAAATTGTTTCTTTGCCATAATATCCCTCCGTTATATCATCATATTTCTTATCTCTCGAAGTTTGTTAGCACTCTTTTTCGTTGAGTGCTAAACCTTATGTATATAATTTACCACTTCTAAAAAAAAAGTCAATAGCTTTTTTACAGGATATGATATACTGAAATACGGACCTGTCATAACACATTGATGACAGTCATGAAAGAGAGGTAATTAATATGCATAAAGATACAGACTGGATCACAAAGGTCATCGAAGAAGCAGGCAATACCGCCATGAGTCATGGTGAGTACTGGCGTGCTTCATACACCAAAGAAGATGACGCAGCCGTATGTCTGCTTAAAAAATACATGGAAGAGGCAGGTATGGACACTTATTTTGACGCTGTAGGAAATTTATTCGGAAGGCTTCAGGGAAAAAGTGACGACCTTATCATGAGCGGCTCCCACAGAGACACCGTAAGACAGGGTGGAAAATATGACGGCATACTGGGCGTGCTGACAGCCCTGAAGGCGGCAGCCTCTTTGTACGCGCAATATGGTTCTCCCAAAAAAACTTTAGAGATTGCTGCCATGTGCGAAGAGGAAAGCAGCCGTTTTCCAATAAGCTATCTGGGCAGTCATCATATCTGCGGCAGTTTTTCACAGGACCTGCTGCAAACCCGGGACTACAACGGTATTACTCTGTCTCAGGCACTGACTGAGGCGGGTTATCAGCCGTGTCCCCTGTCAGATGGCAGAAAAAATCTACGCCACTTTATAGAACTCCACATCGAACAGGGTGGCGTACTGGAAGAAAAAAGAAAACAGGTAGGACTGGTCTCTTCAGTTGTGGGGCTTTACAGCTGGGAGATCACTTTCTCAGGTCACCAGAATCATGCAGGTACCACCCCCATGTATATGAGGAAAGACCCTATGCCAGTTGCTGCTCAGTTTATTTGTGAATTGTATCAGTGGGCCTATCATTACATGAATGATATGGTCTGTACGGTGGGTAAAATTACAGCACAGCCCGGAAACGGGAATGTCATTGCTGACTCTGTCATGTTCACCGTAGACATACGTTCTGAGAATGAAGAGAGACTTCAGCAGGCTGATATAGAGATTCGAAAACTGGCAGAAAAACTGACAGGCAAAATCGGCATCTCTGTTCTGTCTACCAGTGAAGAACCTCCCGTGCATCTGGATAAGAACGGACTGTCACTGCTGGAAAAACTGGCGAAAGAAAGACAGTTTGCGTACCACATCATGCCCAGCGGTGCCGGACATGACTCTCAGGTCATCGCACAGAAATACCCTGTCAATATGATCTTTGTACCCAGCGTTGACGGTATCAGCCACAATACGGCAGAATACACCCGTCCTGAAGATATTGAGGCAGGCTATTTCCTTCTGCGAGATTTCCTGAAAGAACTGGCCTGGTAAAAAACAGCGCCGGGCGGATGCAGCCTGACGCTGTTTTTATGATACAGAAAACATCAAATTTGAATATTTCCGGAATATTCAAAAGTCAACCGCTGAATGGAATCGGCAAAACTGACTGGGTTACATCTTTATGCTTCTGCAGATATTATTCAGCTTTTCCTCTACTATGGGCACATCTCCCTGTGAACAAAGCAGAATCAGCCGGTCTCCGCCTTTCAGCACAGTACTTCCATGAGGAACGATTTCTCTGTTTTCTCGCTGTACCGACACTACCAGACATCCCGAAGGCAGCAGCATGGCCTCGATTTTCTCCCCATCCATACGGCTGCCGATGTACACATCACTTTCCAGCAGTACCTTATGACTGCGACTTTCTTCTGTGGTTCCGTAAGCAGTACCTTTTGCCAGCATTCTCTGCAGAAGCTGATCATAAATGGGTTTTCCCTTCATCAAATCCGCCACCAGATAGGCTGTCAGTGCCACCACTGCAAGAGACAGGAAATTCTTAAAATCACCCGACATTTCTGTAATCAGAATGACACCTGTAACCGGAGATCTGACAATGGCAGAAAACAGGCCGGCCATCCCCAATATTACAAAGTTAGAAAGGTACAGCTCCTCATAATCTAAAATAATGCCAAAACCTTCTGCAAACAGGCCTCCGCTGATGGCACCCAGTACCAGCAGTGGAAGAAAAATGCCGCCGGGTGCTCCCGAACCAAAACTGATCATAGAAAATATGAATTTGAACAGCAGCAGCGCAGCCAGTGTGGCAATCAGAAATCTTCCTTCTGCAATCTGCATCACCAGACTGTGACCACTTCCCAGTACCTGAGGAAACAGGCAGGCAAACAATATTACACACAGAAAAGGAACAGCGATCCGCATAGAACGGCGAGGCAGTCTTTCATATAAATCCTGCGTCCATGCCGTCACCTTATTGTAGAATACCCCTAAAAGTCCCAGAAAAATCCCCAGCAGCAGTATAAGCCAGTAACGGGAAAGCGGCAGCTTTGCCTCCACAGAAAGACTGAAAACAGGACTCATCCCAAAAATATAAGAAGATACAAAGTCGGATACCACAGAGGCCGCCATAGTAGAAAGCAGAATTTCCGTGGAAAAATTCTTGTGCAGTTCTTCCAGAGTAAACACCACTCCTGCCAGAGGAGCACAGAAAGCTCCTGAAAGACCTGCTCCTGCACCACAGGTCATCAGCATTTTCTCCTCAGTTTTCAGCTTCCCGGACAATCTTGAAAATCCTTTGCCCACCATGGCACCAAGCTGAATGCTGGGTCCTTCTCTTCCCAGAGACAGACCCCCTCCGATGGCAAAGCAGCCACCGACAAACTTGGCAATCAGAATCTGCCACCAGTTCTGTTCCATCTGTCCCAAGAGTTCTCCTTTTACCTGAGGAATTCCGGAGCCTGTACATAATGGGACTTTGCGACTGCAAAGCCAGACCACGCCATAAGATACTGCCAGCAGTATCATTGCCGGTACCGCAAAAGTAGTTTCCTTTTCCACCAGAGCAAGCAGACTGCTGCGAAACGCTTCTGCTCTTTCCAGCGCCAGACGGAAAAAAGAGACCAGAAGTCCCGATAATAATCCGACTGCCGCTCCTTCTGCAATCATCCGATATTTATTACTTTCAAACCGTTCTAACGTAATCCTTGTTTTATTCTTCATCTTCATTCTGTCTTATATCACACAATCTGCAGAATTCCGGCTCTATACGCCTTATCCTCTGCCCGGATCAGAGATT
>CABSEO010000268.1 GCA_902476665.1 uncultured Emergencia sp. | reverse complement strand
TCAGTTCCCTTGATTTTCTTGCTGTAATGAACTTAGATGCCTGCACCGCATCTACCAGCAGTTTCAGTTCTGCCAGTTCAAAATCCCGGGTACCGATATAGTAACCCGGTTTAGCTCCCCCTCTGACCTGCACGATATCCAGACCGAAAGCCTGCAGAGTTTCAATATCACTGTAAATCGTCTTTCGATCAGCAGACAGTCCATAGGTCAGCAGTCCTTTATTCAGATCTTCTGCAGAAAGCACATGTTCCTCATCACTTTTCTCCAGCAGTTCTTTCATAATATATAAAGTCTTCAGCTTACTGCTCGCAACTGCCATATATTCCTCCACTTCTTCCCTGATGGGAAATATCGTTTTTTACAGTGTAACACACAAAGGAAATCCGGGAAATATTTTCCTTTCTTCCTTATCCTTATTCTTCTATATAATCCTGATAATCCGCCTCACTTGCAAAAAGCATATAGCTTCCGTTGATATAACCCATATAACCGTCGTAAGTAACATATCCTTTCATTATTTTCCCCTTTCTGAACACGTAGTCCGCAAAATGCCACATCTGTCACATCTTTCGCATTTGCGTGTGCAGAAACACACGCCCCTTATCTTTATTTTTATTTTACTCTTTTGTCTGTCCAGAAATTTCCCCAGTGAAAAATAATCTAAAGCTCATGTTCCTCTATACCGCACGGAGCATTTCATTGCATGATTCATATGGAAATCTCATAAGCAGCTATTTCCCATATAATAAAAAGCAGACTTCAGAGATGCGCTCTTTATCTCCTGAAATCTGCTTTCTATATACATTTATTTAACTGTCCGTTTTTTTCGTCTGTCTTATCTTACATTCAGCACACTGTCCATAAAGGCAATGATACCTTCTGAAACTTGATTTTTAATCGCTTTATAATTATGTATCTCATGACGATAGCCTGAATACAGTTTTGTGTTCACTCTGTGCCCTGTTTCCCAGAGCCAGTTGGAAACCTGGCAGACACCTTTTCCGTATTCGCCTACAGGATCCATATCTCCGGCAATATTGTAAATCGGAAGCTCTGCAGGAACCTTTTCTGCCCACTGTCTGCTGCTGATACAATTCATCATCTCTACAAAATACAGCATGGAACGGTTGGTGCAGGCTGTAGTGAATGCGTCGAAAGGATCTGCCGCATGATCCTGCTGAACATATGGATCGTCGCAAATCCATTCATTTCCAAGGGTTGCTCCCGGAATCCGCTCGCACATCCATCCCATCAGATCTGCGGCCACTTGTGGATCACGTTCCTCACCTTTTCCTTTGCCAACTACTTCTCTCAGAGTTTTCGCTGCTTCCAGAGCTCCCCGAAATTCTCCGGCAGTCCCGCAAAGAGTGACACCGGAAAGTTCTTGACCATAAGTTGCCATATAATCTCTTGCAATAAAGGATCCCATGCTGTGTCCAAAGAGGAAGTACGGCAGATCCGGATACTTTTCCCTGACAATCTGTGTCAGCTTATGCTCGTCCTCCATCATTGTGTGACATCCTTTATCTCCCCAGTCACCCCAGGTATCATTCATCATGGCAGTTTTTCCGTGGCCCACATGATCGTCAGCAGCAACGATGTAATCTGCTTCAAGAAACTGAACAATCATATGAAAATATCTTCTGGAATGCTCGCCGAATCCGTGAATCAGCTGCACAATTCCTTTTGGTTCTGCTGCAGGCACGTAAATCCAGCCCTGCACATCATCTCTCTCATTAAAAGACCGAAAACTTACTTCATGTAACATACTGGCACCTCCGTAATTCTCGCCGTGAGTTTTGCTTATTTCCTACAGTATAAAGCTTTTTCGGCCGGCTGACAATATTCCCCGGGAAATTCCCGACTGCAAAAGAGTATTTCCCCGACCATGTTTTTCTATCCGTACAGCTTTCCCAGCAGTTTCAGCATAATTCCTGTGGGCAGAAAGCGATACAGAAGTCCCAGAAATTCATTGGAAAACCCTACAATCTTATGAGAAGGCAGGTGCTTTCGTCCTACAAGTCCGCAAACGGTCTCCGCCACCTTCTGCGGTGCCATTCCTTTCCGTTCTGAAGCCTCCATTTTTCCCACTGACTTGCTGATACGGCCTCCATAAATATCATCGCCCACAGCACTTTTCCTTCGGTTATCAGTGAAGTCTGTCTTCACATCATTAAGCATAACCGTGCAGGTTTCAACATGAAAAGGGGCAAGCTCAATGCCGAGGGCATCACTGAATGCGTTGACAGCCGCTTTACTTGCCGAATAAAAACTCTGAAACGGCAGCGGAAAAATGGCAGCAAGTGAGGAAATAAAAATAATTTTTCCAGACCTTCTCTGCCTCATAAAAGATGCCGCCTGTTGTGCGCAGTTGACACAGCCCGTCAGATTGACTTCCATCTGCCGGTGAAAATCAGATGTCTCTGTAAACTCCGCAGCTCCTGAAATGCCAATTCCCGCATTACAGATCAAAAGATCGAGACCTCCTGAATCCTGCAGAATTTTTTTAAAACATCGTGCCACAGCCGCTCTGTCTGTCACGTCACAGTTCATCCACTGTACGGCAGACAAAGAACCCGGAGTTCTGCTAAGTCCATAAACCCGATATCCCAGTCCCAGAAGATTTTCCGCCAGTGCAAGTCCGATTCCTCTGGACGCTCCCGTTACCACTGCTGTTTTTTCATCCATAAAAATCCCCCTCTTTCAGTTTTCATATCTCTTCAATATAATTTATCACAGGGCCGTCCCCTTCTTTGGAACAAAAAGTTTGGACAGATCCGCTTTTTCCAGTTCCAGAAGTTTTACCTTTCTGTCAATGCCGCCGGCGTAACCTGTCAGGCTGCCGTTTGAACCTACCACCCTGTGACAGGGAATCATCAGAGAAATAGGATTATGGCCTACTGCTCCGCCTACAGCCTGTGCAGACATTTTTTCTTTTCCCATCTGCAAAGCAATTATCTCTGCAATTTCACCATAGGTAACGGTTTTTCCGTAAGGTATCCGTCGCATAATATCTGACACCGATTTGCGAAAGACAGTTGTCTTCACAGAAAGAGGCGGCATAAAATCCGGCTCCTTTCCATCAAAATATATGTTCAGCCAGCGCTCTGCCATTTCGAAGACCGGAAGTTTCTTTTCCTCATAATCCTGAGGAAATGCCTGGGCGAAATACTTCTGATCGTCAAACCACAGACCAGTAATCGCAGCTCCGTCACTTGCCATGGTTATAGGGCCCAATGGAGAATCATAATGATAAATATAAGTCATAAAATCCTTCCTCCTCACAGATTTTCAGCTCTATCAGCAGCACACATTATCCTTTTTCAATAAAACAAATCAGCCGATTCCACCCAGCGCTGCACCTGCCACCAGCGCAATCAGCGCCATCGGTACAAAAACAAATTTCCCCATAATGACAAACCATCTTCCCACAGGCTTTCCGGCGCCCTGGCTCACCGCTTTTACTGCATAATCCTCTCCGGCAATAAAGAAGAACATAATGCCTGCCAGCATTGCGCCAAGAGGACATACATAGATGGACACTGCATCCATCCAGCCAGAAACAATAGCCTGAATCAGAAGGGCTATCCCACAGCCGAAAACTGCAGTCACACCTACTGCAGTAATCCTGCGCATTTTCAGTTTCTCCTGCAAGGCTGCAACAGGTACTTCATAAAGATTAAATAAAGAGG
>CABSEO010000267.1 GCA_902476665.1 uncultured Emergencia sp. | reverse complement strand
ATCTTCACTCCCAGCGCTACCGATACATTCTGCTGTTCTGAAATGTAGTGGTAGGCGGTCAGATCCTCAGCAATCTCTCCGGAAACCAGAGCGATTCTGCCGATATACGGCTCCTTCAGGCCCAGATCCTTGATAACCGTCAGTTCTCCTGTTCCCAGAGCCCCGCCTACATCCAGATGATGATCCGGCCGAAGCGGAAGATCAACATCAGGGTTGGAAATATATCCTTTCACCCTGCCGTCACCGTAAGCAGTGGCTAGAATCTGTTTTGCAGGACCGTCTCCCTTAAACTGAAGCGTGAGTTTGTTTTCTTCATTCTTCAGATTCATTGCCATCAGACCGGCACCGGTAAGAACTCTGCCCAGAGCGGCTGTTGCCAGCGGCGTTGTCTGGTGAATTCTGCGGGCTTTTTCGGTCATATCAGTGGAAATCACCAGCTGTACTGTAAAGGATCCGCTTTTATCTATTGCTGTTAAGACTCTGCTCATTCTTTAATTCAACCTCGCATTTCATATTTCACATATTCAATCATATATTTTATCACACTCTTGACTATTTTAACACAAAAAAACCACATTTCAGTTCTATAATTTGGGTATACTAAAAGTGAAGACAAAACAGAAAGGCAGGGATTCAAATGAATAACTGGGATAACAATCAAAATAATAATAATTTTAACGATTTTCATCAGGATACGCCTAACTTTATCATGCTGGGAGAATCAGTTTCTGAATCAGGAGGAAACGAAGACAGCGGTTATGCCAGCTATCAGACCCCTCCCGGCTCCCCAAAGAAAAAGAAACAGAAGAAAGAACCGAAATTTATCACACGCAAAGCTTTTGTCATCACCTTGATCTGCTGCATGATTGCAACCAGCGGTCTGACCATTGCAGGCTACACCCTGGCATCCAGCATGGGAATCGGAGGTACCACGAAAACGGTTTCTGCCACCAACTATACTCTGGCAAAATCTACCGGCAGTGAAAAATCCGTACAGGAAATTATCGCCCAGAATGAAAACGCAGTGGTAGAAATCCGCACCGAGTCAGTCAGCAGCGACAGCTGGCTGCAGAACTATGTAACAGAGGGTGCAGGCAGCGGCGTCATTGTAGATACAAAAGGTTATATTCTGACCTGTAACCACGTTATCGAAGGAGCCAGCAAAATCACAGTTACCCTAAAGGATGGCACAGAGCTTGAAGCCAGTGTGGTAGGCGCAGACTCACAGAATGATATAGCCGTATTGAAAGTCAACGCTAAAAACCTGACTGCCGCAACCTATGGTGACAGCTCTGAACTTCAGGTTGGAGACATGGTGGTAGCCATAGGCAATCCTCTGGGAGAACTGGGCGGCAGCGCCTCCAGCGGCATCATCAGTGCCCTTGACAGGACTGTCACCATAGAAGGCAGAGAAATGACCCTTCTGCAGACAGACACATCTATCAATCCAGGCAACTCTGGCGGCGGACTCTTCGACCAGTACGGCAATCTCATCGGTATTGTAGTGGCAAAATCCACAGGTTCTGACGTAGAAGGCATCGGGTTTGCCATTCCTATTTCCAAAGCTGCTGAAATCGCAGCAGATTTGATTGAAAACGGCCACGTAACAGGACGCGCTTCCATCGGGGTACAGATTATTGATGCTTCCAGTGCAGAAACTGCTATGCAGTATGGCCTGCGCATGACAGGCGTATACATTATGGAAGTTACCGGCAGTGAAGCTAAAGAAGCAGGTTTTGAGGCAGGCGATATGATCTATTATCTGGAAGACGAAAAAATTGAGTCTTCCGCAGATCTGACAAATGCGCTCAGTAAACATAAGCCGGGAGACAAGGTAAAAATCACCGTTATCAGAGACAATAAAACGGTAGAGATCACGACAACTCTGGCAGAAGCAACTTCATAAACCGCATATACTGTAATTTATTTTTCATATGTTCCATAAGAAGAGAGCTGTACACTGACAATGTACAGCTCTCCTTTCTTTTCCGCGTTTCATCATCATAAAGCGGAGGTTTTCTTGCACACCACGCCTTTTACATTCTCTCTTGCCTGTAACTCGGGAATGTGATAAAGTGGAAACAGAGTCAAAAGGGGAAAGGAGAAGGATCGATGAACGAACATATTCTAGTTGTCGATGATGAAAAAGAAATTGCAGATCTGATTGAAGTTTATCTGATAGGAGACGGCTATACAGTACATAAATACTACAGCGGAAATGATGCCCTTGCTGCCCTGGGTACAGAACCCATTGATCTGGCACTGCTGGATGTTATGCTTCCGGATATTGACGGATTCCGGATTCTTCAGAAAATCAGGGAACATCACTATTTCCCGGTGATCATGCTCACTGCCAAAGTGGAAGATATGGATAAAATCATGGGGCTGACTTTAGGTGCGGACGATTACATCACCAAGCCTTTTAATCCTCTTGAAGTTGTGGCCAGAGTCAAAACTCAGCTGAGAAGATACAAAAATTACAATCAGGTTCAGGCACCGCCTGCATCTCTACACGATATCCGCGGTCTGGTTATCAGCAAGGACACGCACACCTGTACACTTTACGGACAGGCAGTGTCACTGACACCTCTCGAATTCTCCATTTTATGGTACCTTTGTGAGCACAAAGGCCGGGTGGTTTCTTCCGAGGAACTCTTTGAACAGGTCTGGGGAGAAAAATACCTCAGCAACAGTAACAATACGGTCATGGCCCACATCGGCAGGCTTCGCGAGAAACTGCATGAACCCGCCAAACGTCCGAAATTCATTAAAACAGTATGGGGAGTGGGGTATAAAATTGAAGACTAAATCACTAAGTATGCGACTGGCCTGGCAATCATTTCTGAGAATGATCATTGCCTGCATTCTTCTTCTGGTCAGCGGAATCGGCATCTATTTTTTTGCTTTGATTTTTTTTAACGCTTTCACCTGGCAGGGAGACGAATGGCTTTATCGGCTGGCAACCTGGATCAGTTATCGTCTGTTGTGGTTTTATCTGCTCTATTACGGAGCAGGTTTCTTACTGATCCTTCATCATTACTGGTTCAAACCCTTCCGTTATTTTCAGCAGCTTATCGATGCTACAGAAATAGTCAACCGTCAGGACGATCAGCTAGTGGAACTCTCTCCTCAGCTTTCTGAGCTGGAAGCCAGACTGAATCAGTTCAAAGTCACATCCATGAATAATCGGCGTGCAGCCAGAGAGGCTGAACAGCGAAAAAATGACCTGGTCACCTATCTTGCCCATGACCTGAAGACACCAATCACATCATTAATCGGTTATCTGACCCTGCTTAGGGATGAGCCTGAGATTTCTGAAAACATGCGTCAGCGCTATATCAGTATCACACTGGATAAGGCAGAGCGACTTGACGATCTGATCAACGAATTTTTCGAAATCACCCGGTTCAATCTATCCCATATTACGCTGGAAAAACGTCAGATCAACCTGTCTCTGATGCTGCATCAGCTTGTCTACGAATTTCAGCCCATGCTGCAGGATAAGAATCTGACCTGCATCCTTTCCGCCGATGACAATCTTATGCTCGTCTGTGATCCTGACAAGCTGCAGCGGGTCTTTGACAATCTGCTGCGAAATGCCGTCAACTACAGCTATCCCTACAGTGAGATCCGCATTACTGCAAAAGACGACACTGCAGGTCTGACTCTGATATTTGAAAATCACGGCGACACC
>CABSEO010000266.1 GCA_902476665.1 uncultured Emergencia sp. | reverse complement strand
TCGCTGCCAGCGGTATGATCTGCAGGGAAAATCTGTACTGAAAACCCAGGAAAAATTCTATCTGGCAGATGCGTCCCTAAAATACTGCATCATGGGATTTAATCCAAAGTCCATAGCGGCTATGCTGGAGAACATCGTGTATTTTGAGCTGCGGCGTCGAGGCTATGAGGTCTATATCGGAAAAAACGAAACAAAAGAAATTGACTTTGTGGCAGTGCAGCGCGATGAGCGCATCTACGTTCAGGTATGCCGTAGGCTGCCGGAGGAATCTGATCGGGAAATCGCCAATCTCCTTGAAATCAGGGATCACTATCCTAAATATGTTGTGACGCTGGACGAATTGGCATCAGGAAATGTGAATGGTGTAAAAATCATACACCTGGCGGATTTTTTGCTTAGTGCTGAGTATTGAAATAAGAGAGAATATGACGAATATGGCAGAAAGCAAATATAAATTCGAGAGGCTGACGCCAACTGATGATGTGGATTTAGCTGTTTATGAGAAAGCAATAGATTATGTATTTCAAAATCCTGATATTAAAAATGTAGCTATTTCTGGTGCATATAGTGCCGGAAAAAGCAGCGTTTTGGCTTCAAATAAGAAAAATCATAGTGGCTTACGCTTTCTGCATATTTCACTTGCACATTTTCAATCACCAAGTGAAAAGGATGAGCCAGAGGCTAAAGAGTCCGTTTTAGAGGGAAAAAATTTAAATCAGCTAATACATCAAATTCCATCAGATAAAATTCCTCAAAAGGTTTTCAAAAATGGGAGAATCATTTAAAAATAATTAAGCGACTGCATTCCTTACGAAAAAAGTCTGAAAAAAGACTTTCGCAGAGTGTCTGCAAGGAAGCCTGTGCGGAAACGGGCAATCGTGCTGTGGCAGGGAGCTTTCTGCCTGGCAAGCTGTAATCTAATTCCTCCGGTTCGTGGCTGAGCAGCCGGACAGATTCATTGTTGGGAACCAAACCTTCCATATTTAATGGCAAAACCCGTTGATAAGCCTCGCTGAAATTAAGTATAATTTTTATGGTATTTGGAATTACTGGATATTAATTATACCATGGATTACGGGCTCTTCTGAGTCCGTTTTCTGTTTTTTGACATAAAAGAGGAGCCCTTGCTCCATAGATGATTTCTCATCTATTTTGCAACGACCCCTGGTTGATATAAGCCTCTATGATTGATTATTTCTTTTTCACATCTGCAAGCTTTAAAGTGGAGGAGAAGAAGCTGTAAAGGGCAGATCCGGCAATACATCCGGCACCCAGAATATACAGAAGATCCTGAGCCTGTTTCTTTTTCCATTTTAATGCAGCTACACGGATGGCCAGGGCTACAAATACTGTAAGGCCATTTAATGTATTTCCAATCAGAAGGCCAGTGGCAAATAAGATTCCCAGCTGCCGGTGGCCGCCTAATATCTGAATGATGGCTCCCGGGATGGCCCAGATGACCAGCCATTTGGCAATTTCAAAATTCGCTCCAGCTTCAATGGTGGCGATATACGTTCTCGCAGTAGGTACAAATAAATCCTGACTGAAGTATGTTTTTGCCATTAGTGCGACCATGACAAAGGCAACCAGATACCCGACCATTTCACTGATAAATTGCTGTTTGCGGCCTGCAAGTTCAAATTCACGATTGGCACCGCGTCCTCTTAAAATCCAGCCAGCTTTTAAGTCAGTGGCCATATCGGTAAAGGCAGGGCCGGTAGCGGCTGTATAGGCGACCAGAATACCTAAGGCCAGCGGAGGGAATCCCATCATGATGCCGACCATTAAGAAGATCAGGGCAGTGGCCATGGCCGGGAACCATCCGGAATGCATGGCAGAGAGACCGACTACCAGCTCTGAGGCAATGGCGGCAAAGGCAGCAAACAGGATCCAGATAATAAGCTGCACGATTCCCATTTCTGTATAGATGCCTGTAATAAGGGCCAGGAAAAGGGCAATGGCCAGATAGGCCAGGAAGCCTGTGGTCAGAGTTTTTCTCATGCTGTCCATGGTTACAGAGCAGTTCATCTCATCCTGGCTTTTCTTGGTTTTTTCGCTGCGTTTAAAGAGCATTAATGCAGCCTGAACCAGAGATACGAGCCCCGCGCCGATCATAATTCCATGAGGCAGATACGAGATCATAACTGGTGCAGTTCCATCAGCACTGATCGCTGCGGTCCAGGCAGGAATCACGCTGCCTTTTACAAGGCTTCCAATGGCAAAGGCTGTCATGGCGGCGACATTTCCAAACCAGGATACGCCGAAAAGATCCATGGGAATGCCGAACATCTTTCCGCCGGCGCCGCCTGCCATACCTACAAACAGCAACAGAGATCGTTTTCCCCGGTTGGCCAGAGCCAGGATCGTTTCTGAGGTGGCAATACCAGACGGAAATGGATTGGTAGCCACAAACATTGGGGAGTCAAAGACCTTATAGATCAGGAAACCATCCACAATAGTGGCCAGGGTCGCGCCGATGAGCATTGGGAACATAAGATCACTGCGCCCCATAAGAACGGGAACGCCAATGGGCATGATCATGGCGTTGGCAGCCGCATAGGTTGCACCGGAAATAGAGGTCTGGACAAGATTCTGCGCATGGATGTTGCGGAAACGCTTAAAGAGCGGAAGCGGGATCATACTGAGCACCACAGCCAGAAGGGCCCCTGTGATCGAGGTATTCTGGGTAACTCCCACACGGGTGATCAGTTCCAGTCCGATGATGGCTCCAAGGCATGCGGTGAGAGCAGTGATGACTAAAAGTACAGGATCCAACGCTTTTACATGATCAGACGCTTTTAATGTACGTGCATCCACGATCTTTCCAGGCTCCATGGTGACCATGACCGATTCCTGGGGGGACGGAGAGGCTTTTGTTTTGTCTTTATTCATACTCTGATCCTCCTTTTATTTTGAAATTTCTAACAGATCTGCAGCTTTGGAAAAGAGAACCTCCCTGGGCAGCAGGATTTTTTTGGTACACTGTTTTTCAAGTTCTTTTTTCATCTGCATGGAAAAGCCAAGGCAGTCCATGATTACTAATCCGGTATCGCTGGATCGGGATATAGTTTTTATGGCTTCAGAAAAATCTGGCGGTACGGCGTAGGGAGATACAGGCAGGGAGGTAAAAGTAAATTCCGGAAGCCAGGACCTCCATCGCCGCTCACTCTGGTCAGCTTGTGCCGGAGATGGAGTGAGGGTGATAATGTGTCGTGAGGAACAGGCTAAGGGAACGGTCTGTCTTAGAAGAACACCAGGTTCCAGAAGCGGAATCGAGGAACAAAAACTTCCCAATTCTCCAGTACAGAACATAAGGATCAGTTCTGCTCCAAGGTACTCCAGATGCGAAATGCATTTCTGGAGATTCAGAAGAATATGGCTTCTGGCCACATGGACTTCTGCGCCGTCCCGCATCCGGCTGGTCAGAAGATAGTCGCCCTCTGGCCGGGAAAGGGACTGGACCTCTTCTAAAGAATAGGAATCCAAAGCGCCGGATTCAAGAATTTCGACCTGCCCGTGAAAGAATGTATCTGCATCTGTTGTAATATCGGTGCGCGGAGACTGCCCCACAGTGACCGCACCGATTTTTCTCTTTTTCATCATTGTTCATGCCCCATGGTCTGAAGATGCCGGAGTGAACCGTACCGGTGAATGAGACGTTCATATTCTTCTTTGTCATAAAACTGTATTTTCCCGGCA
>CABSEO010000265.1 GCA_902476665.1 uncultured Emergencia sp. | reverse complement strand
TTGGCCAGGCGTTTATCAGAGGGATACTCTGTAATTTTCTCGTCTGTATTGCCGTATGGATGGCCAGTGGTGCAGATTCCACCATTGGAAAGGTTTTTTCACTGTTTTTTCCGATTTGGCTTTTTGTTACTGCAGGCTTTGAACACAGTATTGCCAACATGTTTTTTATTCCTGCGGGGATTTTTGCCGCAGGCTCATCGGCAGGTCTTTCTTTCAGCGGTTTCTTTCTGAATAATCTGCTGCCTGTTACTTTGGGAAACATTGTTGGAGGCAGCATTCTGGTTGCAGGTATCTACTATTTCGCTTACAAAGGAAAAGGAAACCGCAGTACGCAGACTACCAGAGTATATATTTCAAAAACTGAACAGGATGCATCAAAGGATGCTTCACTTGATGCATAGATTCAGAGTGATCAGACTCTGCCACAGGGTTTTCCGTGTCGGCAGAGTTTCTTTTTTGATAACAAACCATTGTTGTAAAAAGTTGTGAACTGCCTTATACTATTATAGAAAGAAACTTGTAAAAAAAGGAATGAAATTATGGGAAAACGAATTGTCGTGATTGACGGAAACAGCTTAATAAACAGAGCTTACTATGCAATGCAGCGCCCGATGATCACCAGGGAGGGTATTTATACTCAGGGGATCTACGGATTTATCAATATGCTTACTAAAATTCAGGGAGACTATGAACCGGATTATATTGCGGTGGCATGGGACAGAAAGTCTCCTACTTTCCGGCATCAGGAATACAGTGAATATAAGGCCGGACGCAAAAAGATGCCTGCTGAGCTTGCCATGGAAATTCCACTGATGAAAGAAATTCTTACTGCCATGCACATCGAGAATCTGGAAATTGATGGATTTGAGGCAGATGATATTATAGGTACCGTGGCGAGAGTCGGTGAGGAGGAAGGTCTTGAACCTTTGATTATTACAGGAGACAAGGATGCTCTGCAGCTTGCAACTGATGTGACCCGTGTGCTGATTACCAGAAAAGGCATTTCTGACTTTGACCTTTATGATCGGGAAAAAATGATAGAACGCTATCAGTTGACGCCGGAACAGTTTATAGACTTAAAAGGACTCATGGGAGATCAGTCTGACAATATTCCCGGAATTCCGGGGGTAGGGGAAAAAACAGGAATTAAACTGCTGACCCAGTTTGGCAGTGTGGCAAATCTACTGGCTAATACAGATCAGATTGCCAATGAAAAGCTCCGTACAAAGGTAGAGGAAAATGCTCAGCTGGCTGCAATGAGCAGACGTCTTGCCACTATCAACAAGTATGTGCCTATTGAAATCGATCTGGAAAGGATGAAAACCCGTCAGCCCGATTACGATGCCCTGATTGATCTGTATGTCAAGCTGGAATTCAATACGTTTCTGAAAAGACTTCATATTGAAGACATACACCATGAAGAGAATACGCCTTGTCCTGAAGAAGAGATCACAACCGTGCAGATTTCAGATTTAGAGGGAATCCAGCTTCTCAATGAAATTTCAGAGAAACAGGATGTCGTTTTAAAAGTGTTTAACGATAACAATCATGTGGGAGATCCTATCCTTTACGGAGCAGCCTTGCTGTGTAACGATAAATATTATTATGTAAATCTTGAAGCTGCAGAAATGCTGCATGCTGTTTTGCAGATTTTAGAGGAAAAGCAGTTCCGTTTTATTGGACATGATTTGATTAAAGATTACTATGCTTTAATGTGCAGTGGTCTGAAAAGAGCAGATACAGCTTTTGATACCGCCATTGCCCAGTATGTCATCGAGCCGACAAAATCCAACTATGAACTGAAGACTCTGGTTTTTGAAACTCTTCATTATGAAATAGATGATGAAAATCAGATTCTGGAACAATGTGGTCAGATTGATCTTCTGGGGGGCAGTGACACAGCATATTGCCAGTATGGCCAGAAATGGTGTCTGTCTGTAAAGCGACTGATGAAAGAGCAGATGAAGGTTCTGCAGGCCAATGAACTGCTTCGTGTATTTGAGAAGGTAGAACTTCCACTGGTTGAGGTTCTGGCTGCCATGGAATGTGAGGGATTTTCTGTATGTAAAGACACATTAGAGAGCTTTGGTCAGATGCTTCGCCAAAAAATCGAAGAGGTGGAACAGAATATCTATGGCTTGGCAGGAGAGAAGTTCAATATTAATTCTCCGATACAGCTTGGTGACATACTCTTTGAAAAACTGGGTCTTCCTGCTGGAAAAAAGACCAAACGCGGTTATAGCACCAGTGCAGACATTCTTGAAAAGATCAGAGATAAACACGACATTGTAAATCTGGTACTGGAATACAGAACCCTGACGAAACTGAACAGTACTTATGTAGAAGGACTCAAACCTCTTATAGGTTCTGACGGCAAGATTAGAGCACATTTTCAGCAGACTGTGACAGCTACCGGAAGAATCAGCTGTACAGAACCTAATCTTCAGAATATCCCTATCAGACAGGAACTGGGCAGGCAGCTTCGGAAAGCTTTTGTACCGGGATGTGAGGAGTGTACTCTGGTGGGGGCTGATTATTCACAGATCGAACTGAGAATTCTGGCTCATCTTTCCGGCGATGAAAATCTGATTCAGGCTTTTAACAATGGCGATGACATTCACAGAAATACAGCAGCAAGAGTATTTAACCTGGATTATGACGCTGTGACGCCATCGGACCGAAGCAGGGCAAAAGCGGTAAATTTCGGAGTCATTTATGGTATGAGCGGTTTTGGCCTTTCTGAAGAGCTGCATATTACCAGAAAAGAAGCAGAACGCTATATTAAAGATTATTTTGACAAGCATGCTGCTGTCAAGAACTATATGGACGAACAGCTGGAACTTTGCCGTGAGCGGGGTTATTCTGAAACTGTCATGGGCCGAAGAAGATATATTCATGAGATCAATTCTTCTAATTTTATGACACGTCAGCTGGGTGAGCGTCTTGCCATGAACAGTCCGATTCAGGGCAGCGCTGCTGATATCATAAAAATTGCTATGATTAAGGTATACAGGGAGCTCAGAGCGCGGAATATGAAGTCCAGACTGATTCTTCAGGTTCACGATGAACTCATTATCAGAACCTTTCGAGATGAGTTGGAACAGGTAAAGGAGCTGCTTGTTCGTAACATGGAAAATGCAATGGAGCTGAAGGTGAAGCTTGAAAGCGATTTGAACCAGGGCGACACCTGGTATGATCTGAAATAACAGGTTACAGGAGAACACATGAAAATTATTGGACTTACAGGGGGCATCGGAGCCGGTAAATCAACGGTTGCTGCCTATCTGCAGGAGAATGGATACATTATCATTGATGCCGATGCGATTTCTCATCAGATCACAGAAAAGGGAAGTCCTGTCCTCAAGAAAATAGAAAAAACTTTCGGTGCTCAGGTTATCAGAAATGACGGGAGTCTGGACCGAAAAAAGCTGGCATCTGTTGTCTTTTCCGATAAGGAAAAGCTGGCACTGCTGGAGACCATAACCACCCGGGAAGTAATCAGAGAGATCGAAGAGCGTCTGTATCAGATAAAGAAATCGGGAACAGGGGGCCTGATTTTTGTAGATGCTCCGCTCTTGTTTGAAACAGGTGTTGACAGGCTGACTGATTTTGTATTTATGGTAGATGCGGATATGGAAACGAGAATTGCCCGTGTTATGGAAAGGGATCATGCTGACAGAAAACAGATTCTTGCCAGAATTGCAAGTCAGATGTCAGCGGAGGATAAAAT
>CABSEO010000264.1 GCA_902476665.1 uncultured Emergencia sp. | reverse complement strand
AGCCAGGTAATCGTTGACTGTTACGACATGCACACCTTTGCCTTCCAGTGCATTAAGATATGCCGCCAGCGTTGCCACCAGTGTTTTACCTTCACCTGTTTTCATTTCAGAGATTCTGCCCTGATGCAGAACCACACCGCCTACAAGCTGCACACGAAAATGCTTCATACCAAGACTTCTCATGGCGCCTTCACGGCATACTGCAAAAGCTTCAGGCAGAATGTCATCCAGAGTCTCCCCGTTCTTAAGCCGTTCTTTCAGTTTAGGCGTCATCGCCTGCAGTTCCTCATCGGACAATGACTGCATCTGTCCGTCCAATGCCTCTATTTTATCTACAATTTTATAGATTTTTTTCAGTTCTTTTTCATTCAGATCTCCGAAGATCTTTTCCATTAAAGACATCTCTTCACTAATTCCCCTTTCTGTTTACTTGTTCTTCCTCCGGTTTTTCCGAAACCTTCAGATTGATCTCTATTGCTTTTCGTTCATCAGCCTGGATTACCCGCACTGTAAACACTTTACGTCCTACTTCATATTCAAAGGTATCCCCGGCTTTCGGCAGCTTATCCAACTGAAGCACGACCCATCCGTTCACTGTAGTAGCGTCTTCCAGTTCTACCTCCTCATCGAAATAGTCGAACATCTTCTCTACATTGGTGCTGCACAGCACTCTGTAGCTTCCATCCTGCATCCGGGTGATTTCCTGAGACTGCACTTCATCGTGCTCATCATAAATATCACCTACCAGCTCTTCAATGATGTCCTCCATAGTCACAAGACCCGCTGTCCCGCCATATTCATCAACAATGATAGCAATATGAGTTTTGTTGATCTGCAGTTTTTTCAGAAGATCAGCTGCCTTGATAGAACCTGCCACATAGATAACCGGCTTTACATAGTCAGAAATGGTTTTTTTAGAGCCGGAAATATAATTGTGGAAATCCTTCTGATTGAGAACACCCAGAATTTTGTCCAGATCTCCTTCATATACCGGCAATCTGGAAAATCCGGTCTCCATAAACATCTTGGCCACATCTTTCTTGGTAGAGTCTATCTCGATGGCTTTGATATCCACGCGGGGTGTCAGTACATCCCACGCTTCCAGATCATTAAATTCAATAGCATTC
The DNA here is from genome assembly GCA_902476665.1 of uncultured Emergencia sp. GTDB lineage: Bacteria > Bacillota > Clostridia > Peptostreptococcales > Anaerovoracaceae > Senimuribacter. The sequence continues at coordinate 2,649 of CABSEO010000264.1, read as the reverse complement.
TGAATCAGTTCGCTCTGACCTGCCTCAATGCTTCCTTCTGTTTCAGCTTCCTCAACAATTGTCAGCAGTTCATCTTCTGTAATGCCGCGACTGTCGACTACTTTAAACATCTTTGACAGCAGCTTTTTCCACTGGCTGAACAGAAAATTGACCGGGGTCAGGATCACCATCGGTGCGGAGAACATGGCGAAGCTTTCCGGACTTTCCTTTGCGAGACTCTTCGGGGAAATTTCTCCGAAAATCAGAACTACGATTGTTGCCACGATAGTGGAAAGGGTTGCTCCATATTCCGGGCTCAGTTCCAGAAACATCGCTGTCGCTACTGCAGTAAGACCGATATTAACCAGATTATTTCCGACCAGAATTGTCGAAAGCAGATTATCGTACTTGCTTTCCAGGGCCAGAACTCTCTTTGCCCGCTTATCCCCGTCTGCAGCCAGATTCTTCATTCTGATCCGGTTAATGGATGTGAAAGAAGTTTCTGTGGCCGAAAAATAACCTGATAAGGCCAAAAATACAACAATAATTCCCACTGAATACCCTATGTGACTGTCCATATACTTTTTATTTTCCTCCTCATGTTTCAGATGATAAAGTTTCTCAGTCCTGCCCATATTGCCGGCTCTGTACTCTATCGTTCATTATATCCTTAAATGGTACTTGTAACATGTTATTTTAGCATATTTATTGTGAAAAATAAAGGTTTTTGAGAAAAGTCCAACTTTTTTCCACTATGATTTCGTGCTATACTAGAACTAATACATAAGCTGGAGGTTTCCCTATGTCCACAAGAACAAAACTTTTAAAACTGCTCCTTGCCAATACCGGTGTCTATCTGTCCGGCCAGAAAATCGGAGATGAACTGCAGGTTTCCAGAAATGCAGTCTGGAAAGCGATGCAGCAGCTCCGCAGCGAGGGGTATCATATAGAAAGCAGACCTGCCGTGGGATATCGTCTCAAGACAAAGAGCAACATTCTGACAGAAGCTTCCGTCACCGGAGATCTTCGTTTCCCCTGTGAACTACATGTTTACGACACTGTTGACTCAACCAACAACAAGGTCAGAGAATTCACAATCAAAGATAAACCTGTAGTTGTCATTGCAAACAAACAAGAAGCCGGCCGCGGCCGCTTAGGCAGAAGTTTTGTGTCTCCTTCCGGTACAGGACTATATATCACCATCGCCTTCCGGCCTCAGTTTGATTTGGACAAAGCACTCTACGTTACCATGGCTGCCGCAGTAGCTGTCTGCCATGCCATTGAAAAGGTTGCAGGTGTAAAGCCTAAGATCAAATGGGTCAACGATCTCTTCTTTAAGGGGAAAAAAATCTGCGGAATTCTTACAGAAGGACAGACAAACTTTGAGACAGGCAAAATTGACAGTCTGATCATCGGCATCGGCGTAAACTGTTTCCCGGGCAGCTTTCCGGACGAACTTGCAGATATTGCCGGAGCTGTATCCGATGTAAAAAACTCTTTTTCCAGAGGACAGCTTGCAGCGGAAATCTTCAATGAAACCATGGAAATCATAGATACGCTGGAGAGCAAAGTCTTTCTGCGCGAATATCGAACCAGATGTTTTATTCTCGGCAAAAATATTCTGGTTCATCCGAACCTGAACGGAAAAGCGATAAAAGCCCGGGCAATCGATATCGATGACAACGGCGGACTCGTCGTAGAATATATGGAGGGGCGCAAAATGCGTCAGATTGATACCCTAACTACAGGAGAGGTCTCCATCAGGCTGGAATAGTATACACAATTATCATTCTTAAAAACCAGAATATCCGGGGATGCCTGCATTTTTACCGCAGTTCCCCGGATATTTATATACTTATACAATCTTATTGATTCAACACTTTTGAAAAGGCAGGTGACCGTTCTCTCAGCATTCACAGCCTGCTGCCTGTACGGATTCAACCTATTCAAACAGTTCCTTTGCTTTTACCAGTTCTTTCGTAATTTTAATATGCTGCGGACAGACGTCTTCACATGCACCGCACTGAATGCACTTTGACGCAAGCCCTCCCTCTCGGGTTTCCCAGGCATAATTTCCTTCAGCTCCTTCTTTGTTGCCATAAATCATATAGTTGTTCATAGCTCTGAAAATACCCGGAATGGCAACCTTCTGAACACATCCTTTTTCACAGTATCCGCAAGCTGTGCAAGGCACCTGAGGCATTGCATCAAGAGCCTCTTGCACTTTTTCTATCACCCGATATTCCTCGTCAGACATCGGTTCAAACTCTTCCATCGTCTGCAGATTGTCCTGCATCTGTTCTAAATTGCTCATGCCGCTTAAAACTGTAATTACACCATCCAAAGATGCAGCATAACGGATTGCCCAGGAAGATAGGGACTTTTCAGGATCCGCTTCTTTAAAAATCGCAGCAATCTTCTCCGGCAGATTTGCCAGAGAACCACCTTTGACAGGCTCCAATAATCACAGGCTTATTGTATCTGCGAGCCGTTTCATAGCATTTTCTGGCTTCTACAGTTGGACTTTCCCAATCGGCATAGTTAATCTGAAGCTGGACGAAGTCCATCTCCGGATGGGCTGCCAGAACCTTCTCCAGTTCTTCTGCCTTGTCATGCATAGAAAAACCCAGCTGTCTGATCAGTCCTTCTTCCTTTTTCTTTGCCAGAAAG
>CABSEO010000263.1 GCA_902476665.1 uncultured Emergencia sp. | reverse complement strand
GATTAAGCATCTTTGTACGTATTCCAATCCCAAAGGGCCCAAAGGGCGCACTTACTCACCACCCCGAAGGGGCGGTGGTATCCCCTTACGGGGCTCGTGCGCTCTGCCGAGGGCCAGTCGTTTCCGTAAACGTCATCGACTGTACAGCCTGCCTTTTCTGTCCCTGCTGTCCAGAACCCTGCCTCTGCTGATCATCCGTTGCAGTCGTGGATATTCCACGGCAGGCTGTCTGCAAAACCTGCCACCGGCAGCTTTTCGCAGTTGTTTGTGCCTCATGATTCTGCATCAAAAGGAGGAATGCATATCGCTATTTACCATTTAGAAGCCAAGATCATCAGCCGCGGAACGGGACGTTCTGTTGTAGTTGTAGCTGCAGCAGCTTACGCTTCCTGTTCACGGCTTTACAACGACTATGACGGTATCACCCACGACTACACCCGAAAACGGGGCTGTAGGTACAGTGAAATCTTTCTATCCGATACCGCACCTGCCCAGTGGAAAGACCGTCAGACTTTGTGGGAAGCTGTAGAAACCGTTGAAAAAGCCAAGAACAGCCGTCTGGCAAGAGAACTGATCGTTGCCCTTCCCATAGAATTGGAATTGTCTGACTGGAAACAGATACTCCGGCAATTCATCACGGAACAATGTACTTCCAAAGGGATGTGTGCGGATGTCAGTATCTATGACACAGACGGTCACAATCCTCATGCTCATATCCTTCTGACTGTCAGACCATTGGATCAGGCCGGACACTGGCAGGCAAAAACACAGAAAGAATATCTCTGCCGCCGTGGTTTCGACGAACAGGCTTTTACGGCAGAAGAATTTCTCTAAGCAAAACAGGACGGATGGGAAAAACAATATCCCTATCAATCCGGGAAGAAAAAGGTCTATTTAACGCCCTCTGAGGCTCAAAATCATCCAGACTATATCAGAACATCGAAATCCCCGAAAAGCACCCGATACGGACGTCAGAACCCCATTTCCGAAGTATGGAACAGCGAGGAACAGCTTTTGTGCTGGAGAAAAGGCTGGGAAGATGCGGTGAACCTTTCCCTGCAGCAGCATCAGCTTTCAGCCCGTATTGATTGCAGAAGCAACTCAGACCGGGGGCTGGAAGAACAGCCCACCATTCACGAAGGTTATCATGCCCGTAATCTGGAAGCAATGGGAATCCCCTCTACACGCTGTGCTTTAAACCGTCAGATCAAAGAGGACAACCGTTTGCTGAAAGAATTAAAAGTACAGGTTCAGAAACTTACGAAAGCCCTAAAAGGAAGTATTCCTACCATTGCATCAGCACTGGAATCCCTGCGAAGCCGTCTAGTGACACTCCAATATCATGTTCTCCATGATACCTCACAGCAAAGTGCTATGTCAGAGGTATTAGATAAAGCCATCCCGCTTGTGAAAGAATATAAATATGTTCAGAAAAAGATAACTGGAAAAATTTCAGAGAAAAAAGCTTTACAAGCAGAAAAAAAGCTCTGCAGTCCTCTGAAGTTTTTACAAATCCGGCAGTTTAATCAGAAGATCGCTGCTCTTACGGAAGAAATCGAAGAGTTAAAAAGCCGGAAAGCATATCTGTTCTCCTGTTTGGAGTGTCACAGTGATTCTGATATGAAAGCAATTCAACAAAAGATAGAAAAAATGCAGGAAGTGAGAGAACGCTTAGAGGGAACCTTTCCGTCATCTTTTAGAAATGAGACGTTACAAAAGGCAGAAAAGATCATCAATTCCGAATTACAGGAAACCGAGTCCTTACACTCTATCCTGCATAGACTTCATCAAAAAGAAACTGCCTTAAACAAACAGTCACGGACTCCAAAACGCCACAAAGACCGGGAAAGATAATACACCTCCCGGCAATATCGCTTACAAAAAAACAACTCAGATTTCGTATCTGGGTTGTTTTTTACCTCTCACTTTTCTTTCTGGGATAAGGACGTTTCTCATCCGTAAGTTCCAGCAGATAATCAATACTGGTTTTGTGAAATTCCGCTAATTTGATCAACACCGATGTTGGAATATCCACATCGCCACATTCATAGTTGCTGTATATACGCTGACTGCAATTTAATATCCCACCCATTTGTTTCTGAGTAAGATCAGCATCTTCTCTTAAATTTCTGATTCTCCGATACATAGCTTCCACCTCGTATCCTCATCATACATTAGCGGAATATTCGCTAAAATCATTATTACAAGGAGTGAGATGATTATGTATAAAAAACTCAAAAGCCTATTATCTGCACTGGGCTATATCGGATTTTTCTGCGGATATTTCTATATCCTGTTTTTCAATTTGGTAGGTGGATTTTCAATGAACGGAATGGAAACCCGATGGGACGCTTTAAAAATACTATTGCTGTCATTCATTATTGCTACCGGATTTCCCGGAATAATCTGTTATCAGCATCACAGGATTTACAAACTGGAAGAAGAGCTTGATGATCTCTATGATAGTTCTCAAAAAAAGCAAAACCAAAAAGAATAAGATACCCATATAAGTGAAGCGATCAAGATACACAATTCCTGATCGCTTCTGTTACTTCGCTAATATTTTTTATGAAATCATCTGAAAATATTCTAATGCTTCCCGGATAGCTTTTTCTTTTTCCGGTGGACATTGCGGAACTCTCGGATTTTCTGATTTTGGAAGATTGTAATTGATTCCGACTTCTATTCCGCACTTTCTTTTAATCTGCGAAATATACAGACTAGACACTTTCAGCTGATATTTTTTCTTTTACATATTCCTTGATTTCTTCGTAAGTAGCCTTGGTTTCTGCAGAGGTTGCGTCCAATTCATCCAAATCCAAGTCGATCTCTATGGTGTCATCTGGTTTTAGTTGGGACAAAAGAACAACCGTCTCGACATGTACCCCCTGCGGAAACATATCGCACACCGCCACTTTCTCAATCCCATACTCCTCTGCGCACAGCCTCTTCAAATCCCTTGCCAGTGTAGCGGAATCACAGCTCACATACACAATCCTCTTCGGTTTCATTTTCAGCATGGTGGAAAGCAGCGCCTCGTCGCAGCCCTTTCTCGGCGGGTCTACCACAATTACATCTGCGCTGACGCCCTCTTCCTCATATTTGCGAGGCAGCACGTCCTCTGCTTTTCCCACATAAAATTCCGCATTTTTGATTCCGTTTCTCTCAGCGTTCTGCTTTGCATCTTCAATGGCAGCAGGCACAATCTCCACACCATAGACCTGCTTTGCCTTCTGTGCCAGAAAAAGAGAAATAGTTCCGATTCCGCAGTAGAGATCCCACACGGTTTCCTGCCCGGTAAGACCTGCATACTCCAGAGCCTTGCCGTATAGTTTTTCTGTCTGCACAGGATTCACCTGGTAAAAGGACAGAGGAGAAATCCGATACTCTACTTCCCCGATAAAATCCGAAATATAATTCTGTCCCCAAAGTCCTACCACTTTGTCGCCCAAAATTACATTATTTTTCTTCTTATTAATATTAAAGGTAACACTGGTCATTCCGGGAATATCTTTCAGTCTGTCCACCAGTCTGTCTGCCTTTGGCAGCGCATCTCCGTTTATCACCAGACACACCATAAGTTCTCCTGTCTTAAAGCCGCAGCGAATCAGGATATGGCGTACCAGTCCCGTGCCGGAAGTTTCCTCATAAGGCTCTACCTGATTTTCCTTCATATAGGTAAGAACTGCTTCCAGAATCTTCTGATTGACCTCTGCTCCCAGAAGGCAATCTGTGTTTGGAATAATGGAATGGGTTCTGCCTGCATAAAAGCCGGTAATAATTTCCCCGTCTTTATTTT
>CABSEO010000262.1 GCA_902476665.1 uncultured Emergencia sp. | reverse complement strand
GCCGTGCCCCTCCAGAATTGTTTTCATTGCATCAGCCGCTTCCTGCAGCTTACTGCGAGGCGCGATAAATTCATTGTGGGAACAGTACAGTTTTACATTTTCGGGAATACGCCCGCACAGTCGCTTCAATGTTTCCAGGTACTGCTTCAGGCTGCCTTTGCCAAACTCCGGACAGTCAAAGTGGGCATACAACGCCCCCAGATAAAAGGTATCCCCAGTAAAAAGAATTCTGTTTTTTTCATCATAGAGCATGACAGAGTCTTCGCTGTGACCCGGAGTGTGAATGACCTCGAGCATTCTGTCACCCAGCTCAAAGCTTTGGCCGTCTGAAATAGTTTCTGTACAATAGGAAGGAATATAAAATTCGTCAGGATTAAACCCTCTCGGATAACCGAACTGAAACATCTGTGGATCAAGCTGAGCGCCGAGCGCTGCCTTTGGGAGTCCATTTTCTGCCACATCCTGAGCAAACCGGTTTCCAAAGATATGAACCGGCTGAAATTCATAATTTGAACCGATATGATCGAAGTGAAAATGACTGTTTACTGTGATTATTTCTCCGTCATACAGCTCTTGTATCAGAGGCTTCAGCGGACAGAAACCTTCGCCGGTGTCAAAGAGAAGGGCCCGTTTGCTGCCTGCAATGAGAAACAGATTTACTTCCTGAAAATGCTGTGGCTCACAGATGGCATATACCTGGTGAGGAAGGCGATAAACCTGATACCAATTACAGTCGTGTTTTACCTCTATTTTTTCGTATTTTTGATAATACTCTCTAGGATAATGTGCTAACCATCCCATAATATTGCACCTCTTTCATTGTTTTACTTGGCAAATACGAACGCAAGAAGTATGCCAGAGTAAAATCAATGAGGTTTCAGGGCTTTTTCCAATGTTCTGTCAATCAAAGGTTTAAAATAGTAAAAAAAATTGATATAATGGTATCAAAATTCTTTACTCTTAAGGGATGAACAGGAGGAAACTATGTATCAGGAACTGGCCAGATCCATCTTTCGTATAGAAAATTTTTTTGACGAAATTTCTGTAATTGATAAAAACGGCATCATAAGATATTGCGAAATTTTTAGTCCGGATACCTACAGTTTTACAGCAGACGAGATTATCGGAAAGCACTTTTTCGAGGTATTCCCGTCTTCTAATGAAGAAAACAGCGAGATTTATAGTGTGCTGAAGACTGGAAAACCCATTGCTTCTTTTGAAGAGAATTGTATTACATATAAAGGGGATTTGGTGAAAGGCTACAGTAGCGTATATCCTCTCTTTGAAAATGGAGAACTGATCGGGGCAGCTGTTGCATTGAAATTCTTTGGCACAGATTATGCAAAGGAATTTATACAGGTACGAAACCGAGAAAGCTTTCGCAGTGAGGGTTCACGTCATTATGGCCTGGATGATATTGTGACACAGGATCGGGGAATGGCAAAAATTAAAGAAAAAATTCTCAAAGTTGCTGATCTTGATTCTGCTGTTCTAATTGAAGGTCAGACGGGAACCGGAAAGGAACTGGTTGCCCAGTCCATCCATTATGAAGGAATTAGAGCAGGAAAGCCTTTTATTTCTCAGAACTGCTCAGCAATTCCGGCTAACCTGTTGGAGGGAATATTATTTGGGACAGAAAAGGGAAGCTATACAGGAGCAGTGACAAGTAAAGGACTTTTTGAACTGGCTGATGGCGGAACTTTGTTCCTTGATGAAATTAATTCGATGGATTTGTATCTGCAGTCAAAACTTTTGCGAGCAATTGAAGAAAAGTCGGTTCGTCATCTTGGAGGACACAAGAATCTTCATGTGGATGTGAGAATTGTGGCGGCGATCAACGAGAATCCTTTTACTGCCATTTCTGAGGGTCGTCTGCGCAGTGATCTTTTTTATCGTCTTAACGTGATTTCTTTAAGACTTCCCACCCTGAAGGAACGACAAGGTGATGTTGCGTATCTGACAGATTATTTTATCAGCCGATTTAATACTCGTCAGGGCAAAAAAATACAAGGGCTGGACAATAAAGCCATGACACTGTTTGAACACCATAGCTGGCCGGGAAATGTGCGAGAGCTTAAAAATGTGCTGGAAGGTATTTTTGCTTTTCATCAGAGCGGCCTGATTGGAGTTGCGGATTTACCCGAGTATCTGACAGAATGTATCGAGCCTGAGAAAGAAGCATGGGAAGATAGATTGTGCATTGATGAAAAAAGCGATATAGGCGAGTCCTGGCAGGAGCAGGTAGAGGCTTTTGAAAAACAGCTTCTTCTGAAGACCATTGCAGCTGCCGGAACGAAAACAGCTGCAGCAAAGAAACTGGGACTAACCAAGCAGGCTCTGAATTACAAGCTGGTCAGTTTGAAACTGAAATAGCTGAAGAAATATGATACATAAATAAAAGAGGAGGAAGCATCATGGAAAGAAATCAGAAAGTAACGGAAACTGTAAGAAAGCTGGCACCTGAACTGAAAGAACTGGCACGTTTTATTCACGATAATCCGGAACTGGGAATGAAGGAATACAAAGCCTGCGAAGCCCAGACCAATCTGCTGAAAAAATACGGATTTGATGTGACTGTGGGAGTGTGCGGTTTTGAAACTGCCTATAAAGCTGTGTACCGGGGAAAGAAACCAGGGCCGAAGATTGCAATGCTGGCTGAGTACGATGCGCTTCCTGAAATCGGTCACGCCTGCGGTCACAATCTGATCGCCATGGTGGGCGTAGGCTCCGGCATTGCTATGAGGGAATCTGCAGATCAATATGGCGGTGAAAAATATGTAATCGGCACTCCGGCAGAGGAGACAATGGGAGCAAAAGTGGCTATGTCGGAAGCGGGAATTTTTGATGAGATGGATGTAGTGATGATGTCTCACCCTATGGATGAAGACAGGGATTATATGAATACCATGGCGATGAAATCCTACCGCATTCAATATTACGGAAAGCCTGCCCATGCCGCGGCAGCACCGGAAGAAGGAATCAATGCGCTGGATGCGGCAATCAGTTTTTTCAATATGGTTAATGCACTGAGGCAGCAGACCAGAGAAGATGCCAGACTTCACGGCATCATCGTAAATGGGGGTTCGGCTCCTAATGTAGTGCCTGATTATACAGAAATCATTTATAGCGCAAGAGCTAACAAAATGGCTTATCTTGAAACGCTGACAGACAAAGTGGTAAATTGTATTAAGGCATCAGGATTGGGAACCGGTTGCAGGGTAGAGTATGAAAAAGCAGATGAGGATTTCAAAGATACCAACAGCAATCAGGTATTGGCTGATTTGAACACAAGGCAGATGGAAGCTCTGGGTGTAACGGTTCAGCGGTCGGCAGGCAAAACTGCAACAGGCTCTTCAGATCTTGGCGATGTCAGCTACGTGTGTCCTTCTATTCAGAGCAATTTCAACATCTGTGGAGATGATCCGAAAGGGGCGCATACCCCTGAATTTGCAGAACTGGCAGGTACTGAGGCTGCCATGGACAGAGGTCTGCTCTATGTTGAAGGGTTTGTGATGACTGCCATTGAACTGATGAGAGAGCCGAAGTATCTCAAAGCAATTAAAGCTGAATTTGAAAAAAAGTAGTATTGCTTGGCAGCGCAGCGCACAAACTGCTCTGATTCTGCTGATCGGCTGCAAGTCAGTGAGCCTGAAACAGCATGCATAAAATGAAGAAAGAGCTGCAGATGTCATTAGGTTGACATCTGCAGCTCTTTCTGTCAGGAAAGGAATTTTATGCTTCGCCTTCTTCTTTAATGCCCAGCAGCAGTTCATCCAGTATGACAGCGGCATCTCTGATATA
>CABSEO010000261.1 GCA_902476665.1 uncultured Emergencia sp. | reverse complement strand
TTCCAGTCGTTGGCTTTGTGTTCAGTTGTCTGCCGCTCTACTCTGGAATCATCCGTGATCAGCGGATGAGCTTTACAGCAGTGCAAACCAAATTTTTAATCGCGCAAATTTTGATATGCGTTCGCAACATAAAATTTTGCGAAAAGTGTAGAAATCCGAATCCAAGTGTGATATAATCTTTATTGATTACTACACTTACACGAAGGATTTCCGGTAATTCGGTTTGCTGAGTCTATTGTAGCAAAACGGCCTATTTGAAAAGCGGACTGGGCGGACAGCCACGGACGCTCTCGGACAGAAGGTAAATCTTAGGACAAGGAGGTAAATGAGGCATGACATTTTCTGAGTATGCTTTAGGCCTTTCTCCGTTTATTTCATTCGGGAAAGCTGAACATGACTATTTCACAGAGCTTGTCGGAAATTTTATAAAAGATGCCGCAATGGACTCCTGTCAGATATTAAAGAGGCAGCCAGATACGAAATATCGGTATATCAAAGGAGACCGCCCTATACAGCCAAAACACGCACAGTACCTTTACAACCACCGTGATCCAGATAAGTTCTCCAAATGGATATGGGATCGAATGGATGATTCTGAATCCTATGACAATGTAGTGGATTGGCTAAGCGGTCATGGTATCACGGATGAAGACCCGGCTGTTGCGTGCGCCAAGTTGTTAGAGCAAATTTTGCTTGATACCATCAATGGTTCTTCCATATCACAGACTGAGAAAGAATCAGAAATCGATATGGCGCTGATTGACGAAATACAGCAAAAAATAAAGTCGCTGCCGCGGCCGGCAAATGTGCCGGTTCCCGCAGTAGCGACCGATGATGAGCAAAAATATATAAGCGAACTGTATTTGGCATATGCTGATGCCGAAGGACTGGATTCTTTTTCGGATGATGACCTTTCCAGCTTTCCTGATTATGCGGAGGATCTGGATGATCGCCGCATTGACTTCTATGCTGCTGAAACAATACGGCGTGGTGTACTGGAACTTGGAAGTGGTGGCTTGTCTGACCAATTTGATGTGTTAAAGAGCGAAACTTTCACGGGTGTGAAAGATACCGCAAAACGAACCCATCCGAACGGTTTCGATCATATGCTTGCTGTAATGGAACAGGCAGTTCTTGTCCCAGTTACGAATTACTTACTCAGTGCCTCTCCATACTGGATCAGCGGGAAAATTAAAAAAGGCGTATGCCATCATCTCGTAAATGACGGCAAGTTAGTATGGGTAAAGAGGAGGCGAAAGAAATGAATACTTCTGCTCTTGGCTCCACTTTTGAAATTTCCCTCCGTATTCTTTTGCTGTTGAACGAGGTACACGGGACAGCTTTGGACGAGCAACAGATTGGAGCGGTTGATTTTATTTCTGTCTATGCGGCTGATTTTGGCCTGTTAGACGAAAATCTTCATGGCTACAGCAACTACAGATTCAGCGAATATCCTGCAAGGAAACGTCTCGTTTCTTCTGCCATAAAAGGGCTTTTACTGGATGGAAATGTCCGGTTTCAGATGGCTCCAACAGGGTACAAGTATTCCATAACAGAGGCAGGAAAAAGCATCTGTAAGAAGTTAACCAGCAACTATGCCGATGAATATAGAATTGCGGTTCAAACTGTGATAAAAAGTTTTGACAATGCAAACGCTGAGTTGATGCTCCGGGAAATTAATCGGCTTACCATCCAATCATTAGAAGGAGGTCAGGCATGAATAGATTCTATATTGAAAAACTCGTCGTGTCTGGCGGAGGGCATAAAGCGTCCGTTATCGATTTCCGGCCAGGATTGAATTTTGTTTTAGGGCCTTCCAACACCGGAAAAAGTCTCGTGATGGACTGCATGGATTATGTGTTCGGATTTACACCTAAAAAGAACCGCCCTTCCAAGATTGTTGATAACAGCTATGGATATGACCGCATTGCCCTCCATTTGGCCACTGATCGGGGAACGGTAGTTTTGGAGCGTAAGATCGGTGATTCCAAAATCAGTGTCAGTGGAACGGACCCTACCGTTGATCACGGTTCTTATAGTGTAAACCACAATGCGAAAAAGAACATCAATGCCGTCTATCTTCATTTGCTGGGCATTGATGAGCCGCACTCTGTGCGTTCAGCAGAAACAGGCTCAAAAACCCAAGAACTGACATGGAGAAGTATGCTTCACCTGTTTTTTATCCGCCAAGCTGATGTGGCAAGAGAAAGCTCTTCTCTGTTAGCTCCTGGCAGCTTTGGGCCTACAGCCTCCGCCGCCGTTTTACTTTATCTGTTGACTGGCCAGGATGCAGATGATCTTGAAGCGGAGGAAGATCCCAAAATCAGCGCGGCAAAGAAAAAGGCTCTGATAGGCTACATTCAGGAAAAAGTAAATGAACTGTCTGTCAGACGTGAAAAGCTGGAACAGGCACTTTCTTCTGAAGAAATCACAGGCCCTCACGCAAGTGTTGAGCGGGTGCAAAAAGAAATTTCCGAACTACAAGCACAGTTGGATGCCGCCTCAAAAGAAAGCCAGCAGATTATGTCGCAAATATATGAATGGAATGGAAAACTTTCCGAGTCCCAAACCGTGGGGCATAATTTTGCTATCCTGCGGCGGCAATATCAATCTGATATCAGAAGAATCGGCTTCATCGTTGAAGGCGCTGCAAGTACTTCGCCTGTGCGTAAAAAAGTTAAATGTCCGGTTTGCGGTGAAGAAACTGAGCGAACCTATGACACGACCTTTATTGATGCTTCTGCCGCTGAACTTGAAAAGATCAAACGGCATTTGTCTGAGTTAAACGATGCGCAGCATGGTGTCGCACGCCAGCAGGAAAAAATCGTGGCAAATATCCGCGCATTAGAAGAGCGAAAGGGCGCTATCGATGCTTTAATTTCAGAACAATTGCGGCCAAAGCTATCTGCATTTGAGGAAGAGCTTGAAAAGCAGCTTAAGCTGATGCGTTTGTCGAATGAACTGGAAATTATCCGGCAGGATGAAGTCCAGTATAGAAGCGATTTGTTCAGCAAAGAAACGGAAGAGATATCGACACCTCAAAAGCACAGCATTTTTGAGGATTATGGTTACGATATCATTCACGGCTTTGAGGAAAAATTGCAGGAAATTTTAAGGGCATCTAAAGTTGGCGGCGCAGAAACGGCCAGACTAAATATGGAGAACTTTGATATTGAGATTGGAGGACTAAAGAAATCTGTTTCAATGGGCGGCGGCTTCTGCGGCATATTGAACACGATTACCACCCTTGCGATGAGTTCTTATCTCATAGAGTTGGGGCGGCCGGCTCCCGGTTTTTATGCTGTTGATTCGTCTTTGACGCAGTTATCTGAGGCGGAGCATAAAGAGCAGAGCGATACCATTAAACAGAATTTTATTGAATATCTCATTGATCATGCTCATGAACGCCAGGTGATCCTTGTTGAACAGACAAAGCGTATGCCCTTTATTCCCTCTGAGGATGCGGAAAAAGGAGTCCATGTGATTCGCTTTACCCGGAACAAGCAAGACGGTAGATACGGTCTTTTGAACGAGGTTTTTAATCCGGAAGATCAATGATCCTACATAATTTGCTGTTAATGAAAGAGCAGGAGGCAGACGATGAGAATAAGCTATAACAAATTGTGGAAAATGCTGATTGACCAAAATATGAACAAACGCGACCTGGCAGAAAAAAGCGGCGTGAGTACAGCCTCTATTGCCAAACTGAGCAAAGGCGCAAACATTACCACGGATGTGCTTCTTAAGATTTGTGAGGCGATGAATTGCCACATAGAGGATATTCTTGAAACGATTGACGATCAGGAGGAAAAGTAAAATGGCTATTGATTACGAACAGGCAAAGGCTCTTCTCAACAAC
>CABSEO010000260.1 GCA_902476665.1 uncultured Emergencia sp. | reverse complement strand
TGCAGAACCTGCTGTATTTATTGATAACGGCTATCATTTACAGTGTTATTATACGCATTCGCAAGGTTAGTGTCAACTATCTTTTTTAGTTTTATTGAAAAATATTCTCATTTTCATCTATTTCAATGCAATTTTGTAAGTTCTTACTGAAAAATCCTTTCAATATTAGCCACTCATTGAAAAAATTTACCTATATCACACTTAAACCTTACTGAGATTACAGATAAGCCTTTGATAGACTGGCCCAATATATGCTATACTCTATTTATATCTATTGTGAACCGCTAAAATCCCAATCCAAACACGCCAGGGTTCTCAATCTCTATAAAAGGAGTACTGCCATGCCAAGCATTATCTTTCATTTAACTGAAGCCAAGCTCATCACTCAACACCTGCGCGAGGCATCTGCTGATTACCCGTTTACCACGGATGGCAGAACGATTTCACCATCGGAAGTATCCTGCCCGATGCCATTCCACGTCCATTAAAATATAAGACCCATTTCTGGCATCCGTCTGATTTCTCCCATGTGGTGATCGCACCAGATCTTAATTTATGGCAGAAAACATATCCGAATACCCTGAAAGAACCGATGCTGATCGGCTATCTTGCCCATCTTCATCTGGATTATCTGTATTTCACCGAGTATCTGCCATCTTTTTAAATGAACAGGGACTGGATGAAACAGAATCTTTAAAGGCAGTCTCTGTCCAAATCCTTCAAACAGGGGAACAAATGCCTGTGATGACCTTTTTCTCCAAAGATTATTTTTACGGTGACTATATCCGGATGAGTCCGCATCTTATTGAGAAATATCATCTTTCCATGCCTGCTTCACCAATCCATCCATGGCCGGTGAATGAGACAGATTTTGCCGCCTATCGCCAGTTCTGCAAACTGGCTGCTGCCGATCTGTCACTGGACATAAAAAGAGCCGGTCAGGATATTTGACCCGACCGACTTCGAAAACTTTGTAAATAAAGCTGCTGAAACATTTATTCAACAGTTTATCCGATAGTTTTTATAATCGTTTACTCTGTTTGCACTACGATTTACCGTTTCACTCTGCAGCACACCGTATTATTTGCTGTCTATCACTTCAAGCATTTTATGCCGCAACAATTTTCTCAAACTCACGGAGTTTCTGCTTTGCTTCCGGACTCAGATTACGCGGAACCTGAATCTGAACAGCTGCATACATATCACCATGAACAGACGGATCCTTCATGGAAACAATGCCTTTGCCACGGAGTCTAATCTTGCTGCCTGACTGAATACCGGCAGGAATCTTGCATTTCACACTGCCCTTCAGAGTATTCACAATGGCCTCACCGCCAAAAACAGCAGTTGTAAACGGAACGGAAATTGTTGTATAAACATCCATGCCTTTCCGCTCATATCCCGGCTTCTCATCTACGTGGATCTTCAAAAGCAGATCGCCTGCTTCGCCGCCATTCATACCCGGACCACCTTTGCCGCGAAGACGGATACTCTTGCCATCCTCAATGCCTGCCGGTACACGCACCTTCAGGCTCTGAGCCGGAGCACCCTGCCCACTGCTTAAATTAATCACTTTCTCACAGCCAAAGGCTGCATCTTCAAAGCTGACCCTGATCTCTGCATGAAGATCCTGCCCCTTGCTCTTGAAACTGCCGCCGCCAAAACCGCTGCCATAGCTCTGCTTGAATCCCTGGCCGCCGAAACCGCTGCTACTTCTGCCATGGAACATATCCCCGAAAATATCTCCGAAGATATCATCCATATTACCGTTCTGCCCACCCTTAAAATGGAACTCCTGATAACCGCCATTGCCACCAAAACCACCCTGGAAACCGCCAAAGCCGCTGCCTGCACCTGCACCGCCGTATGCGCCGCCTGCTGCACCTTCTTCAAAGGCTGCAAAACCATACTGGTCATACAGCTTTCTCTTCTTCTCATCACCGAGAACATTATAAGCTTCTGTGACTTCCTTAAACTTCTGCTCTGCCTGCTTATCCCCCGGATTCGTATCCGGATGATATTTCTTCGCCAGTTTTCTATATGCACGCTTAATCGCCTTGTCGTCTGCTTTTTTATCTATACCAAGAACTTCATAATAATCTCTCTTAGCCATCACTGTCCACCTCCGTCTTTATAAGACCTTTCTGAACTTCTTCTATTCTGAACGCATCATGTTAATAGAGGACACGACCATAGCCGTATCCTCTTCAACGCTTTTTGTTCTATTTGTACTATAACACCCATTTCCTATAATGTCAATAGACTTCACAAAAAATCTTCTGTATAAGTCTATCTTACAACTAAGTATACTTTCATTATACAAAGTATGGCTTCACTTAGTTGTCCCGATGCTATTAATTTTATTCAGAAGCTCCTTAATATGCGAACACCATAATCCGCTCCCTTGGGTTCTCCCCATCAAACAAGTCCCGGCAGTCTATCTCATCCACAAAGGAAAGCATATCCACCGTCATCAGTTCACTGATATACTCATCTGACGGATAATAGAAGAACAACTGTACCTCACGGGGATTTTCATAGTAGGAATCTTCAATTTTTGCCAGAACTTTTCGAAGAATCTCTACTGAAAAAGGATTGAAGAAAAATACTCTGTCCACCTCTGCAGGTACAACGTAGTTCTCAGCATTCCCCATGACGAATTCCGTCCGGCTGCCCGATACGGCATGGCGTTTGTTTTCGAAGACTGTTTCATATATTCTGCTATCATATTCCACACCGACGGAACGACATCTTGTCTGGTAGGACAGAAAAAAGTCCACACGTCCTTTTCCGCACCCATAATCCAACAGGCAATTACTTTTCCGTATATAGCCACTGCCTGCCAATCGCTCCAGCACCGAATACGGCGTCGGCTCATAAGGGTATCGGTACTGATCCGAACGTGAATCATCGCGTCCCGAAGTTTTTATTTTCAACAATTTATCCCATTGTGTCTCATTCGTATCTATATTATCTCACCTGTGCTTTCATAATAAATGATTCGATCACCGAAACTACTTTTCCCATATCTCTATTGATCCTCCATCTCGTAATTGCAATTTTTGCTCACTCCGGGACTGCAGCTGGAAATTGAGCTGTACATGGTATCACACACTGGAAGACCCGGATAAACTCAGAGATTGTAATCGCTATAAAGAACGCGATTAAGACAATCTCTCACAAAAGGCTGCCACCGGGCAGCCTTTTCTTCTGTAAGCAAATATCTTTAGTACTATTTAAATAATAATTCCTTTTAAATGATCCATCTCATGCTGACAGATTTGTGCCGTCCAACCACTGAGTTTCTGGCGGCGCACTGTCCAGCTCATATCTCTGTACTCCACTTCGATTTCTCTGTATCTTGTCGTCTTCCTCACACCTGTCAATGACAAACAGCCCTCTTCCGTCTCATAAGGACCACTTTTCTTCAATAATACCGGATTAAACATCACCAAATCAACAATTCCCATATTCACAATAATAACATTCTTTTTTATCCCTATCATGTTTGCTGCCATGCCAACACATTCCGCACGATGGGCTTTTAATGTGTCCTGCAAATCACGGCCGATCTGGATATCAGCCTCTGTCGCCGGTTCTGATTTCTGCCCCAGGAAAAATATATCCTTTGTAATTTCTCTAACCATTGATTTTGTCTTCCCACTCTTTCTCTTTGAATCCCGTCAGCACGAAATCGTCCCCAATGACCAGCGGCCGCTTCACCAGCATACCATCTGTTGCCAGAAGCTTCAGCTGTTCATCCTCAGACATTTCTTTCAGCTTGTCCTTCAGATTCATTTGTTTGTACAATATCCCGCTGGTATTAAAGAATTTTTTCAGCGGCAGACCACTTCTTTTCTACAAGGCTTTCAATTCCTC
>CABSEO010000259.1 GCA_902476665.1 uncultured Emergencia sp. | reverse complement strand
CTGCCAGCGTGCCCTGCAGCCTGTCTTTATTGGTAATCTCAGCCATTTTTTGCTGTTCCGGATTATTATAAGGCGCTCCGTCGTAAATGGTTCCTTTACTTCCGCACAGAATAATTTCTCCAAATCCCATACGCATAATCATCTTTGCGATGGAAATTCCTGCAGAACCAGCACCACTGATGACAATCTTCAGACTGCCCATCTCCTTCTTCGTCACTTTCACAGCATTAAGCAGCCCTGCGCAGGTGATGATCGCTGTACCGTGCTGATCGTCATGGAATACAGGAATATCGCACTTCTCAATGAGAGCTCTTTCTATCTCAAAACATCTTGGAGCACTGATATCTTCCAGATTAATTCCTCCAAAGCTCTTGGAGATATTGTAAACTGTATCAATAATCACCTGTGGATCTTTAGAATCAATACAGATAGGAATCGCATCGATTCCCGCAAAAGCCTTAAACAGTGCGCATTTTCCCTCCATGACAGGCATGCCTGCAGAAGGTCCGATGTCCCCTAGTCCTAAAACAGCTGTACCGTCAGTGATAACTGCTACAGTGTTGCCTTTGCCCGTGTATGTATAAGCCAGACTCTCATCCTTTTCGATTGCCAGACAAGGCTCGGCAACCCCCGGAGTGTAGGCAATAGCCAGTTCTTCTTTATTCGTAATCGGAGCTTTCGTTTCAACGGAAAGCTTTCCGCGCCACTGCGCATGCATTTGCAGCGCCAGTTCTTTCTTATCCATATTTCTCATTCCTTTCTGCTGAATGTAAAATTGCTAACGCTATTATATCTCTTTTTGCAGTCTTTCTTCAAGGTAGAAATGTGACTTTTCTACAAAGATCGAGGCAGCCCGTCAGCATGGCTTTCTGTCTGATCGGACTGCCTGTGTTCAGCTCTATTTCAGATCAGGCAGATTCTTCATAAAATCTCTGCCCACCTGAATTTGTCTTCTAACTTCATCAGGAGCTGTACCTCCGAAGGACATTCTAGCCTTAACGCATGCCTTAAGGCTGATATCTCCCAGAAGTTCTTTGCTAACCCTTGCATCGATAGAGGAAAGTTCTTCATCAGTCAGATCTTCAAAGTCACATCCCTTTACCTCACAGAATTTTACCATTTTCCCCACAATTTCATGAGCCTCTCTGAACGGGATGCCCTGCTTTGCAAAGTGTTCGGCCACGTCGGTAGCGTTGAGAAAGCCTTTGGAAAACTGTTTTTCAATCTGATCCATTCTGAATTCAGTCTTCTCCAGCATATTAGCGAAGATAGTAATGCTTGCCTTCCAGGTGTCTACAGCATCAAAAAGACTCTCCTTGTCCTCCTGAAAATCCTTGTTATAGGCAAGAGGGGTTCCTTTCATCACAGTCAGAAGCTGCATCAGATCTCCGTAAACTCTGCCTACCTTTCCGCGAAGCAGTTCGGCCATATCCGGATTTTTCTTCTGCGGCATGATGCTGCTGCCTGTGCAGTAGCTGTCATCAATATCGATAAAACTGAATTCCTGAGAATTCCACCATACAAACTCCTCTGCCCAGCGAGAAAGATGCATCATGGAAATAGATGCGTCACTTAGAAATTCGATACTGTAGTCTCTGTCACTGACACTGTCCATAGCATTTTCGGTCGGTGCAGAAAATCCAAGAAGTTCAGCTGTTCTGGCTCTGTTTGTGGGCAGTGTGGTGCCAGCCAGAGCACAGGCCCCAAGAGGGCAGAGATTCATTCTGTCATAGGTATCCATCAGTCTGTCGATGTCTCTTCTGAACATCTGAAAATATGCCATGAAAACAAATCCCAGGGTAATCGGCTGCGCATGCTGAATATGAGTGAATCCCACTGTAATGCTGTCAGCATATTTTTCTGCCTTTTCCAGAATCACTTCTTCCAGATAGCAGAGCCTGTGAACAATTTCTCTGATTTCTTTCTTCAGATACATTCTGCCGTCCACCTGACACTGGTCATTTCTGCTTCTGGCTGTATGCAGCTTTTTACCCACGTCGCCGATTTCGGCAATAAGTCTGCTCTCGATACCCATATGAATGTCTTCATCATCCACGCCAAAAACAATCTCACCGTCTGTAATTTTTGCTCGGATTTTTTCAAGGCCTGCAATAATCTGTCCTGCCTCTTCCTTTGTCACAATACCCTGTTCACCCAGCATAGTCACATGTGCGATGCTGCCATCAATATCCTCATTATACATTCGCCGATCGAAACCGATTGATGCATTGAACTGCTTAACGATTTCATCCATTTCTTTTTCAAATCTTCCGCCCCATAAACTTGCCATTTATAACTCCTCCTCTAAAAATCATTTTGCATTTTTAATCTGGTGCTGTACATCCAAGAGAGATGAACCGCTGAAACTGTCTCTGTTTTTCATACAGTTTTCTATGGTAAAACGGCTTAAATCCGTCAGACCGTAGTCAAAGTTCAGTATTTTCAAATCATCAGCGGTCACATTCGCGAAAGTCTTTCCAGCTTTCTCTCTGATGCGACTACTGCAATTTTTTTCATAGTTACCTCCGGATATCGGACATGCTGCATTATCAGCAATCATTATAACCTAATTTCCTTTCCTGCGCAATTCCCCCCGCTTTATATCTGCACTCAACATTTTCTATACGGCAGGTTAAAATCAGAGCGCTCCGGTTTACAGACTTTTCACATAAAAACCTTTAAATCTGCCAAATCACGTGTATAAATATTACAACTTTTATGTTATCATAGAATCATTACTTACAGGAGGTGAGCGATGGATACAAGAGTGGCACTGATTTCCGTTATTATCAGGGAAGCCCCTGCAGCTGAAGAACTCAATACTCTGCTCCATTAGTACAACAGATATATTATCGGTCGCATGGGACTTCCCTACAGAGAACGGAGAATTCACATTATCAGTATCGCAATAGATGCTCCAGAGGATGTTATCAATGCGCTTTCCGGAAAAATCGGAAGAATCCCTGGCGTCAGCAGTAAGGTGGTATACGCATATGAATGAAAAAATAAAAACAACAATTGACGAAATCAGCTCAGGAAGGTTTCCTCAGATGAAAGACTGGAAAGAGCTATTTCTCTATTCCGGACCTGAAGAAAACCAGTATTTAACCGATCAGGCAGTTGCTGTCCGAAAAGAACATTTTGGAAACAAGGTATTTCTAAGAGGTCTGATCGAATTTACCAACTATTGTAAAAATAATTGCTATTACTGCGGAATTCGAAGGGATCATCAAGAGGTTCAGCGCTACAGACTGACTCCTGAACAGATTCTGGAATGCTGCGAGAAAGGCTATGAACTGGGGCTCAGAACCTTCGTCCTGCAAGGAGGCGAAGATCCTTACTGGAATGACAGTAGACTGGTACCTCTGGTTGCTTCTGTCCGAGAAAAATTTCCAGACTGTGCAATTACACTGTCTGTGGGAGAACGCAGCAGGGAAAGCTATCAGAACCTGTATGACGCCGGTGCGGACCGTTATCTGCTTCGGCACGAAGCTGCCGATCTTGATCTCTACGAAAATCTTCATCCTGAGGAAATGACTCTTTCCGGGAGAACGGACTGTCTGTTTGATCTGAAGTCAATCGGTTATCAGACAGGATGCGGATTTATGGTAGGTGCTCCTGGTCAAACGATTCCCCATATTATAGAAGACCTTAAGTTTATCGGTCAGTTTTGCCCTCACATGGTTGGTATCGGACCATTTCTTCCAGCAAGCGGAACACCTTTTGAAGCTCAGCCCGGCGGTTCTCCAAAGCTTACCCTTAAATTGCTTTCTGTCATCAGATTACTCAGACCGGATATCCTGCTTCCCGCAACTACAGCACTGAGCAGTGCGACTGAGGACGGAAGACTTCTCGGTATCAAAGCCGGCGCCAATGTGATTATGCCTAACATCACTCCTG
>CABSEO010000258.1 GCA_902476665.1 uncultured Emergencia sp. | reverse complement strand
GCCATCATATCTGAATAACTCTGCCAGTAACTGACATTCTCTTCCTTTTTTACATGATCTCTTCTCCGCATAGTTGTCTTTTACTCTCCTCTTATATCCAGATGCACGATCTCACTTACATTTTACAGGATTCTCTGACTACTTTCTTCCCCATCTGGACCAAAATGGCTGACTTCTCTCTTCTTCCAGCTGAAGCAGTCTTTCCTGGAAAGCTTTCTGCTCTCTGATCCAGGCATCCATCTTCTCGTTCAATACTTTGCTCCATTTTTCCTCATCCTGCTGCAGCCCTTTTGACGGCAGTTGGATTTTGCCGGTACCTGCACTCTGGATATTTTCAATATTCTGTGCACTTTCCTGCTGAAGTTTCTGCATAGTGGTCATATAACCGGACAGCATATCCTTGATACCATCAAGCTGAAGCGGATCCTCTTCGCGCTCAGCGATGATTTGAGCTGCCTTTGTAAATTCAGTCAGGCTGTCACTCAACTGCTGCTGATTAAGATTGATCTGTTCACATGTCTGATCCAGATGTGCTTCATGTTCCGCCATGGTTTTTAGAAGTTCATTCTGTTCAACGGCCATTTCCTTCATCACCTTCTGCTGGGTATCCGTCATTTTCTGAACATCTTCCGACCACTGGGTCATATTTTCAATCACTTTTGCAGAATCCTGGGAAGTTTGCGTCAGAATCGGAATATAACCGCTCAACTGTTCCAGAATAATACCGGCATGTTCATTGATCTGAGAAGTATCCTTACTTGTCTTGACAATCTGCTTAATCAGCCGCTGCAGCTCAACACTCATTGTCTTCTGCGCCTGGCTTAACTCATCGACACTTTCACCCAGTGCCTTCACATGACTGTTCAGGGCACCACCTATCCTGTCAACAAAAGCATCTACAATCTTCTCCAGGGAATTGGCCTGTTCCTTATGAAAATCCAGCATCATGGAATCCAGGGACTGAATGATCCTGTCAAATACCGGTGTCAATGTCTCTGCCATCTGATGTCCCAGGCGCTCCCCGAGGCGTTCATCCAAAAGCGCTTTAATGTCCTGCATCAATGCATTGTTCTCTGCCTGACGGCTGTCCATACGTTCGACCATCGCTTTCTGTGAAACCGGTTCTAAGGCACTATTGAAAGCATCATAAAAATGATTCAGCTCCTGTGTCAGTCCTGTTGTGATTCTTCTGAAAATAATGTTGTAAAGAATAGATAATGTTACGCCATATATGGATGTATAGAAAGCCACATTCAGACCGCCTACCAGTGCTTCAACAGATGATGTCATCTGATCTGCATTGGAAAAATCAAAGCTGCGAAGTCCTAATACCAGTCCCAGAAAAGTTCCCAGAATACCTAATGCAGTTAAAATACCGGCCACCTGCGTACACACATTGTAATTACAGGATTCCAGAAGTTCACTCTCAAAAATATAGTCCTCCACATCGCAATCCATCCCGTCTGAACTCTTCCAGCTCTCCTGAAGCCGCATCCAGTCTCCTTCTGTTTCCGGGTATGTAAAGTGCATGCTCTCCATCAAAGAAAGATAGGCTTCATTTCCCCGCGTTCCTTTCGCTTCTGCCTCTGAAAAAGTCTCTGTAATACCCTTCAAATCCTTCGTTATGCGGCAGATTTTGCTGAGTCCGTGCCTGTCCACAATCAAAATGAGCAGGCCCATAACTGCCAGAAAAGCATAGTTGATCAGCATACTATGACTGAATCCACCCAAAAAAGCTGTCGCCGCACACAAGATGCCCCACACTGCATAAAGAATATTTTTGTTCCCTGATTTTTTCATAACATGACTCCTCGTTTTTATTTTTTATAAATTTAAGCCTTTTTTAATCTATATCATTACTATACATCTTTTTCCCTCACAACTTCGTCCCAATATCGTTCATTTTCGAATAAACGTTAAATTAATGTAACTGTTCAGAGCTAACCTCCAAAATGCTACGCATTTTATACCTGTTTTTTGAACAAAAAAATCGACAGTTTTTGACGACTGTCGATTTTTTTCTGTATGATACGACTTATTTAATTTTTATGCTTTTCTATCTCCCGGATTTTTTCACTCTGCCACTCTTTCACCTTCTGTTTCTCTTCGGAAACAGACTGTTCGTAAAAAGTCGGAAAATCAATCATGGCTGTATAAAGACAGAACACCTGATAATATCCGGCATCTTCCAAAATGTCATCATACATCGCCTGTTCCCGTTCTGTCAGTACCTGATGGGCTCCAACCTTTTCCGCAATTGTATATATCTCTTCCAATACCTGCTGATCTAACATGATATGCCTCCTTATCTCCCAATTGTATAGGCGATTGCCTCGGTCGCTGCACGCTTCGCATCTTCATCCGAATCTGCTGCATTCATAATCTCAGAAACGACTTTTACCATGATTTTCTTATTTAATCTGGCCACCCAGTTTTTGGTGTTGCTCTGCTCATACAGACTGGTCAGTATCACCTCACCCAGTTTTTCATATAACTGGCCGGTTTTATCATCCTTAAAAGGCTTTTCCAGTTTATCGCAATACGGCTTTCCGAAAGTCACACGAATCAGCCGAACAGCCGAATTAAACATTCTGACAAAAAGATCCGATAGCCGGAACATCGTCTTTCCCTGCATATGCTCCCAGGCCCATCCATCCGCAGAATTGCATCGAGTTTCTCCCAGCACAACCGGCAGCATTTTCGAGTAGCACAGGAAAATAATATGAAACGGATTGGCGTCTGAATTCATCACTGCCTTTGCATAATAATCAATCAGCACTTCTCCGGCACTTGGTATCTGATTGTTATATCCGTTTTCGATATAAATATCCTCAGGCACAGGATCTACTTCACTGTTTCTTTTGCGTTTCTTAATATGATCAAATGCTTTTTTCTGATACATTCCCCGGGCATAATCCGAAAACATCACTGTCTTCCGGACATCTTCCTTGTTTTTATAATTAAAGAAAACATTGTTGTTTTCTTGCAGAAAACTCTCACGTCCCCGCATAATTACATCTTCGTAGTCCTCTCTGGTATTGTATGGTGAGTTATTCAAAACCGCCCAGATAGCCTTTGATGAATAGTTTTCCACCGCTGCTATCAATTGACCGTACGCTTCACTGCCCTGATCAAAGTGCTTCTCATTGCATTCATACAGTTGCTGAATCTCAGCTTTTTCCTTATTGCGCTTTCCCCATCTTTCTTCCTGTTCATCCATTTTATTGCTGCTCATTGCTTCATCCCTCCTGTTCTCCTGTTGTCAAAACGACCTTATCATTGCACCGCTTCAGGAAACATCCCTTTGATTTCCTCTAAAACACCATTTTGGTATAACTTACCGCGGCTTTTCAGTTTATGAATATGCATAAAAGACTCATTCCAGCAGGCATCGGCCTTTTCCTGCTGCTCCAGAAGGACATATATTCTGCCAAGATAAAAACAAGCTTTATACAACGCTTCATGGACTGCCATTTGTTCGCCGCCTGTAAATGCCAGAAGTTCTCTCAACTCTGTCAGACTCTCCTCATAAAGTCCTGCTGCCTTTTCATAACAATCGCTATCACCTGCCATTGTCTTCCCTTTCTCAGCAAGGCTTTGTGCATATTTCGTCCGCATACTTGCCCTTTGAAATACATAACCAAAATTCACACGATTGCCCTTTGGCCGCAACATTCCATATGCATCCGGATATTGTGCGTTGATTTCATCACAGATGGTGTTGATTTCCTGATACAGAGACGCTAATTCGTCCATTGCTCCATATTTACATAAAAGTCCTGCATAATTCAACAACGACTGCATATAATTTTCCGCATTTTCCGCAAAATCCAGATACATCAACTGTCTTCTTGCCTCTATAGAACGATGGCTCCACACAGAAGCCTCCGCTAATGGGTAGTGCCATTTGCTCATCAAAGCTGCC
>CABSEO010000257.1 GCA_902476665.1 uncultured Emergencia sp. | reverse complement strand
AAACTGCAAACGCTATACTGCCAGAATTATCAAAGATGTAAAGATTGAGCAGTCTCCTTGGTGGCTGCAGAAGAGACTGATGGCAGCAGGCATGCGTCCGATTAATAATATGGTAGACATCACGAATTTTGTCATGATGGAATATGGCCAGCCTCTTCACGCTTTCGACATCAGAAGTATTGCAGGCAGACATATCATCGTTGATATGGCAAAAGACGGAGACAAGTTCGTAACTCTGGACGGGCAGGAAAGAGATATTTACAGTGATACACTGATGATCAACGATGCCGAGAAGCCTATCGGTATTGCAGGAATTATGGGTGGTCTGGATTCTGAAATTGTCGATGACACCAACACTGTAGTTATCGAGAGTGCCTGCTTTGACAAGACCTGTATCCACAGATCCATTAAAAAGCTTGGGCTGAAGACAGAGGCTGCAGCCAGATATGAAAGAGGACTGGATCCGAACCTGTGCGAAGCTGCTGCGGACAGAGTCTGCAAGCTGGTAGAAATGCTGGGATGCGGCAAGGTCTTAAACGGAAGTGTAGATGTATATCATAATCCGGAACTGCCGAAGACTATCACCTGCAGAGTCAGCAGAGTCAATAAGATTCTGGGCACAGAGATTTCCAGAGAAGAGATGGTTTCGTACCTTGAGAGACTGGACATGAAAGTGGAAGGCGAAGGTGATACAATGCTGGTTACCGCGCCGACAGTCCGTCAGGATATGAAAGAAGAAATAGACTGTGTGGAAGAAATTGCCAGACTCTATGGTTATGATAACTTGCCGATGACTCTGCCTAGTGCGGATACTGTGGGCACTGTTACAAAGAGTTGGGAGCTGAGAGATCTGACCAGAGAGCTGCTATGCGGCATGGGCGCCAACGAGATTCAGACCTACTCTTTCTCCAATCATAAAATCCTGGATAACATCGGTATCGAAAAGGATTCCTGGGAGAGAAATTTCGTAGAGATTATCAATCCGATGGGAGAAGAAACCTCAGCCATGAGAACTATTCTGACCCCGGGTATGCTGGAAGTGCTGGGCAGAAACTATTCCAGAAATATTGAGGCAGTCAGAGCTTATGAGATTGGCCTGACCTATATGAAGAATCTGATGGATGAGAAGGCTCTGCCGATTGAATCTTATGATCTATCTATTGGACTTTATGGCAAGAATGAGGATTTCTTCAGCCTGAAGGGCATGGTATGCACATTGCTGGAGAGATTAGGCATAAAAGAGCTGGAATTTGTAGCTGAATCGGAATATAAAGTATATCATCCGGGAAGATGCGCTCGAATTCTTACCAAAGATCGCACCGGTCAGGATGTGGAACTGGGAATCATGGGTGAGATACATCCTGATGTCAGTGAAAACTATGGAATCGGAACCAGAGCATATGTCTGCGAACTGTTCTTTGATCTTATCACGGAACTTTCTGACAGAGAGATTCAGTATCATCAGCCGCCGAAATATCCATCCACTTCAAGAGATGTAGCTATGATTGTGGATGAAGACCTGCAGGTGGCTGACATTGAAAAGGCAATCAGAGAAGCAGGAACAGAAATACTGAAAAATGTGAAACTGTTTGACGTTTATAGAGGAAATCAGGTGGGAGAAGGTAAGAAGAGTGTCGCCTTCAGCCTGACTTACAGACATGACGACAGGACGCTGACCGACGAAGAGACAGACAGCGTTCACAACAGTGTTGTAGAAAACCTGAAAGATAAATTTAAGGCAGTCATCAGAGATAATTAATGCGGTGTGCAATGCCCTGGGAGGAGAACTATGGACAGCAGAGTAACGGTAAAGATTTACGGACAGGAATATACGATTGCAGGAGATAAACCGGAAGAAGAAATCGAAAAGATCGCGGAATACGTAGATAACAGAATGCGTTTGATCAGCAGAGTTGCCGCAGACTCAGCTCAGGGCAGTATCGGTATTCTTACTGCCGTCAATATTGCAGAGGAATATTTTGAGGCGCTGGAGCAGATAGAACAGATGCAGTCAGCTAAAGTGCAGCTGGAAAATGACTCCAAATACTATCTGAAGATGTGGGAGGATGCGAAAAAGAACTTTATCCAGTATAAAGAGAATATGGAAAGCATGAAGCATCAGAAGAAAGAAAGTGATGAGCGTTTCAAGGAACTGCAGGAAAAATGCACTGAGTACGAGAATTCCTTTTTCGATTTGCAGATGGAAAATATTCAGCTGAAAAGTGAGCTGGAAAAACTGAAGAATAATCGCTAGAGGACAGTATGATGAATAAAAAAGCACTGGATGTGTTAGAGTTTCAAAAAATTATTGCACTTTTGAAAGAAGAGGCAGGTTCAGAGATGACACGGCAGCTCATCTCCGAACTGCTCCCGTATACGAATAAACGGGTAATTTCGGAAGAATTAAGGTCAACCACAGAAGCGGTTGACCTTATTGTGCGTAAAGGGCCGCTGCCAACAGGCGGTATTTATGATATCGTTTCAAGCGTTGAATTTGCAAGGAAAGGCGGCACACTGACCATGAAGCAGCTGCTTCAGGTACACTATAATATCAATATTGCGGCAAGGGTGATTTCCTTTATGAAGGGAAATGAGCTTCCGCCCCTTCCGCTGCTTCGCTCTCTGACGGAACTGCTGGTGGCGATGCCTCGCCTGGCAGACAACATCGATCGTTGCATTTTGTCAGAGGATGAAATGAGTGACAATGCTTCTTCAGAACTGAGAAATATCAGAAGAAGCATAGCCAGACAGAATGATGCCATTAAAAACAAGTTGAATCACATTCTGAATTCGGCAGACAACAGGACATATCTGCAGGATTCCATCGTCACTGTGAGGGATGGAAGATATGTGATTCCTGTCAAAGCCGAGCACAGAGGACGATTTCCTGGAATTATCCATGATCAGTCCAAGGCCGGCGCAACCTTGTTCATTGAACCGCAGGTGATTGTCAATCTCAACAATGAGCTGAGAGAGCTTGAGATGGCAGAGGAGGAAGAGATCGCCAGAATCCTGCTGGAACTTTCCGAAGCAGTGGCTGAGCATTATCACGATATTAAAAATAATCAGAAGCTGCTTCTGCAGCTGGATTTTATCATGGCAAAGGGCAAGCTTTCCCGCAGAATGGATGGAGAAGAGCCTCAGCTGGATGAAGATGGGATTTTGGAACTGAAAAAGGCCAGACATCCGCTGATTGATCCGGAAAAGGTAGTTCCTATCAATGTAACAGTGGGGGGCGATTATCGGACTTTGGTCATTACAGGTCCAAACACGGGAGGAAAGACTGTTACTCTGAAAACCATAGGGCTTTTATCCATGATGGCTCAGAGCGGTCTGCATATTCCGGCCGGCAGTCAGAGCAGAATTCCTGTTTATCGGAATATTTTCGCCGATATTGGCGATGAACAGAGCATTGAACAGAGTTTATCAACCTTTTCTTCTCATATGAAGAACATTGTCAGAATTGTGGAAGAAGCGGAAAGCGATACACTGGTACTGGTGGATGAACTGGGGGCCGGTACTGATCCCACAGAGGGAGCGGCTCTGGCCATTTCCATTCTGGAAACCCTGTACAGACAGGGGGCATCCACTGTGGCGACCACCCACTATAATGAGATAAAGAAATATGCACTTTCTACAGATGGTGTGGAAAATGCATCTATGGAATTTAACGTGGAAACCTTAAGTCCTACTTACAGGCTTTCTATCGGTATCCCGGGAAAATCCAATGCTTTTGAGATCTCCAGAAAGCTGGGTCTTTCAGACAGTCTTATCAACAGGGCATCTCAGTTGATTGAGCGGGGAGACATCGAGTTTGAGGATGTTATCGGTGCCATTGAGGCGGATAAGAAGAAGGCTGAAGAAGAACGTGATCAGGCCATCGCTATCAGTGTTGCCATGAAGAAAAAACAGGAGGAGCTTGATCG
>CABSEO010000256.1 GCA_902476665.1 uncultured Emergencia sp. | reverse complement strand
GATTACCAGATTTGATAATCCTGTCATAGGCATTCTGGCAGGGGCAGCCTTTACCGCAATTATCCAGTCATCATCTGCCTCAGTAGGAATTCTGCAGGCGCTGGCCTTCAGTGGAATTATCGGCCTGCCTCAGGCAGTATACGTTCTTTTTGGACAGAATATAGGTACCTGTATAACTGCGGTACTGGCATCCATCGGGGCTAAAATCAACGCAAAACGAGCAACACTTATTCATCTGATGTTCAATATCATTGGAACGATTATTTTTACCCTGATCTGTATGTCAACTCCTTTTGTTTCTTTCATGGAAAGCTTGACGCCGGGGGATGCTGTAAAACAGATTGCTAATGTGCATACCGTATTCAATGTGGTGACGACACTGATTCTTTTGCCGCTGGGTGGGATAATGGCACAGATTGCAACCAGAATTCTGCCGGGAAGAGATGAAAGTGAAGAAGAACACTTTATGCTGCTTTATCTGCCGTCTGAAGACAGCCGCAAAAATCATGCTCATCAGATGGGCCAGACATCTGTGGATTTGAAGAACATCGACAATGAGATGAAACGTATGTTCCAGATGGTGGAGGAAAATGCAGAACTGGCCTTTAACATTGTTACAGAAGGCAGCAGCAGAGATTTGAATGTATTAAGGGATCGGGAAGAGTACATTGACTACCTGAACAAAGAGATCTGCAAATTCATCGGAAAAGTTTCTGCATCGGAAATGCCTGAAAATGATGCTGCACGTTTGAGTCAGTGCTTCAAAATTGTGGGAAACTTTGAACGCATTGGTGATCATGCTATGAATATTGCTGAATATACAGAAATGATGGATGAACAGACAGCTTTATCTGACTTTGCAATTGAGGAAATCAAAGAGATGAAAGCTATGACGTTGGAAATTCTGGATGGTCTGCGAGACGGTTATCAGGCTGACGGTCGTCAGATGCTTATGGAAACTGTACGCAGAGAGCAGAAAATTGATGACTTAAGTCTTCAGTACCGAAATAATCAGATAGAACGGATGCGTCAAAATAAATGCAGTGCTGATGCAGGCGTATTGTTTTCAGAAATGGTTACCGACTTTGAAAGAATTGGAGATCATGCGCTGAACATTGCTGAAGAATACAGCCGCAGTTAAAATATCCTCTTAGGGAAAAAGATAAGAAGTAACTGCTTCAGGACTTTTTTAGGATTTAAAATATTTCGACATTAGATTAGACTATTGCAACAGACGAATGAACGTGCTAGAATGCAACTTATTGGAAATGACTAGTTTGATTTAAAAGACGGGAGGGAGTTATTTTATATGGAAGAGATTATCGCAATTATAATATTTCTGGCTGTGATTATAGCCATTATGACAGAGAAGGTGCACCGTACGGCTGCTGCAGTTACAGGAACTGTACTGCTGCTGTTGACTCATATTCTTACGGTGGAACAGGCGGTAAGCTATATCGATTTTAATACTATCGGTGTCCTGATCGGTATGATGCTCTTTGTTGCTATTGTAAAAAACTCAGGAATATTTGAGTACATTGCCATCAAAGCAGCGAAACTGGCAAAAGGGGATCCCTGGAAGATCATGATGGCTTTTATGCTGATTACAGCGTGTCTGTCCGCTTTCCTTGATAACGTAACAACGGTTCTTCTGGTTGGTCCGATGATCATTACTATTGCCAGAATGCTGAAGGTAAATCCGGTTCTGATGACGCAGATTCTTGCATCTAATGTGGGAGGTACAGCAACACTTATCGGTGACCCTCCTAATATCATGATCGGAAGCGCAGCAGGGCTTGACTTTGTAGACTTTCTGACAAATACCGGACTTGCAGTGATTATCATTATGGTTGTGATGATTGTGATTATGAGATTTCTGTACGGAACTCATTTATCGGCCGACCGTGAGGCTATAGAATCCGTTATGATGCTGGATGAAAAGAAGGCCATTGAAGATAAAAGTCTGATGATGAAGAGTATCGTGGTTATGATTCTTGTTGTTGTCGGTTTTATTTTTCACAGCCAGCTGAATATCGAATCTTCTGCAGTGGCACTGACTGCAGCCTGTGTGATGATGCTTATTGGGAAACAGAATATTGATCATATAGTAGGTGAAGTGGAATGGACTACCATTCTGTTCTTTGTAGGTCTTTTTGTGGTAGTCGGCGGACTTGATGAGACAGGTGTGATTGGACAGCTGGCTCAGTGGGTAATTGATCTGACCAAGGGTCATACAATTATGACCATGATGGTTCTGTTGTGGGCCTCTGCATTGCTTTCTTCAGTACTTGACAATATTCCGTTTGTTGCCACTCTGATACCGCTGGTACTGGCGATGGGTGAAAGCGGTTTCGATATTGAACCTCTCTGGTGGGCAATTTCTCTGGGAGCCTGCCTGGGTGGAAACGGAACTCTGATTGGAGCCTCAGCCAATGTGGTACTTTCAGGCATCAGCGGCAAGCACGGCTATCCTATCAGCTTTAAAGAATATACAAAGCTTGGATTCCCGATGATGATAATATCAGTTGTAATCTGTACTGTATATCTGCTTGTACGGTATGGTATGTAAGGAAAAGGAAGTGATATCTATGATGAGAGATACAATTTCAGACGATATGGTGAATATCCTGCTGCGTCAGATGGGAGCAGTTTCTGTAAAAACGGCCCCCGCTTATATTAATATTGCAAAGTTTGAAATCAGCGCGGATTTAAAGGTGACGTATCTTTATGAAATCAAAGAGACTGAGATTTATCTGCAGCGTGTGAGTCCGTATCCGATGATGATTGGAAAACTGTATAATGAACAGCAGGTGGTAGATTTTATTTCTATGGATCTGAAGAAATTCAAATCTGCTTATGGCAGCTCGAATTTTTCACAGTTTGTGGAAGCTGAGAGAAGTATTCACAGTATGAATATGGAACTGGAGAATTTGTTTATGTTCCACAATGTTGACGGGGAGGAGCTTGCTCGAATCAACAAGGAAGTTGCAGCTTTACGCGATCTTGTGGCGCAGGTTGCGAAAGAGTCTCCAAGTCTTGATTAGATTAGTTCTTATATTCACAGATGATTCTTTGTACTGCATTCAGCAGATAAAAAGTAAAAAACAATGAAAAGTTTTAGGACGGATTTTCCGTCCTTTTTTAATATCAAATTTCCATCTTTCTGAAGATATTTTTATTATGATATACAGTTGTTTTGTAAAATAATTGCTGAGCTGCCAGGCTTTCTAAACTTTTGAATTTGTCGAAATTTGACAGAATTTAGAAAAATGTTATAATACATATATTGGGGAACAGAGTTTAATAGAGATAGGGGGTATTTTTATGATCCAATTTCAGGGCGTTACCAAAGAATTTAAGGGTAACGTTGTTTTATCAGACATTTCTATGGACATCAATGACGGTGAACTTACCGTTCTCATAGGTCCCAGCGGCTGCGGCAAGACTACTACTTTAAAAATGATCAACAGATTGATTCCCACGACGGAAGGGAATATTTTTATCAATGGTCAGAATGTGGATGATCTTGACAAAGTAAAGTTACGCAGAAATATTGGTTACGTTATTCAGCAGGGCGGTCTTTTTCCCCATATGACAATTCGGCAGAACATTGAACTGATTCAGCGGCTTGAGCAAAAAGACAGTCGATCCATTGAAGAAAACACCATCAGACTGATGAAGATGGTGGAACTGGATCCGGAAGGCTATCTTGACCGGTATCCGACAGAATTATCTGGAGGACAGCGGCAGAGGATAGGTGTGATCAGAGCTTTGGCAAATGATCCCGATATTGTGCTTTTTGATGAGCCCTTTTCGGCACTGGATCCGGTGACAAGGAGCAATCTGCAGGACGAGCTCTTGGAGCTGCAGGCGAAAATGGGAAAGACGATGGTTTTTGTTACCCATGATATGGATGAGGCTGTGAAAATTGCCGATCGCATC
>CABSEO010000255.1 GCA_902476665.1 uncultured Emergencia sp. | reverse complement strand
TTTGACAGAAGAGTTCCTGTAGAACTGCCAGACCTTAAAGGAAGAGAAGAAATCCTGAAAGTGCATGCTGATAAGGTGAAAACAGCGGATCAGATAGACTTTGAACGGATTGCCCGCATGGCCTCAGGTGCATCAGGTGCTGAACTTGCCAACATTGTCAATGAAGCAGCGCTTAGAGCTGTCCGCAGCGGCAGAGAAAAGGTTACACAGACTGATTTGGAGGAAAGTATAGAGGTGGTCATAGCCGGTTACCAGAAAAAAAATGCCATTCTCACAGATCAGGAAAAATGGACCGTTGCTTATCATGAAACCGGTCACGCACTAATCGCTGCTATGCAGACCCATTCCGCTCCAGTACAGAAAATTACCATTATTCCTCGTACATCCGGAGCCTTGGGCTACACTATGCAGGTGGAAGAGGGAAATCATTATCTGATGACGAAGGAAGAAATTGAGAATAAAATTGCCACTTACACTGGTGGACGTGCCGCAGAAGAAATTGTATTCGGAACCTGCAGCACCGGAGCTTCCAATGACATTGAACAGGCCACCAAACTGGCTCGAGCCATGATCACCCGTTACGGAATGAGTTCCAATTTCGATATGACTGCTTTGGAAACCGTAAATAATCAGTATCTGGGAGGAGACACCTCTCTTGCCTGCTCTTCCGAAACACAGGCAGAAATAGACAGGCAGGTTATGAAGTTAATTAAAGAGCAGCATGAAAAAGCCGCTTCCATTCTCAGTGCTAACCGGCAGAGTCTGGACAAGCTGGCACATTATCTCTACGAAAAAGAAACGATTACAGGAGAAGAATTCATGAAAATACTCAATGAAAACAATGAATAATTGCCTGCTCAAACACACACTTAAGGCTGTCCTGAAACAGATTTTCCGGACAGCCTTTTTACAGTTTCCATTCAACGTCTATCAGTCACTGCATCCTGCCCATTCTCTCAGCCAGGCAGCAAAGGCTCTTCCCAGTCTGTCGTGATTCATCTCATCCAAATGAAGCCCGTCATCCTTTCCGGCTGCTGCATACCTGGCAGCATCAAAAAAAAGAAAACTATTCATTTTCGCCTGAGCAGCGAATAATTCGGCAAAGGCTTTTGATTTTTCAATAGTGATTCTACCCTCAAACTCCCATGCAAAAGGTCCTGTGAGCAACGCTTCACCTGCTTCTATGGGTGACATCAGCAGATACTGACAGCTACTTTGCGGATACTTACTCTCCGTCACCTGACGAGCTCTTTTCAGAATCTCGGCAGCGCCGCAAGCAATTTCTGCGGGGGTTCGCCCAAATACCGGCTTTAAATCATTGGTGCCAACCATCACACAGATCAGATCCAGCGGCAGATGGGTTCTGATGCATGGCTGAATATATGTAAGACCATTTCGAAACTCCATTCCGGGCTCATCACAGCAGGTAGTTCTTCCATTCAGCCCCTCCTCCAGAATTTCCGCAAAATCCGCAGTCAGATTCTGGCATATGCCGGTCCAGCGGTGATTCCGATCATAGCGCAGTCCATCTCTGACACGAAAACCATGGGTATTGGAATCTCCATAGATTAATATCCTTTTCTTTTCCATTTTACGTCCCTTATCGAAAATCTTTTCTGAATAAACAGGTAGTGACAAAAAACACAGAAGCTATCTGCCTCTGTGCTTTTGCTTTTTCTTCTGCTGTTTCAGCTCAAACCTGCGTCTTTCCTCAGCCAGGCGCTGCGCCCTGCTTTCGGCCTTACGCTCAGTTTTAATCTGTTCTCTCATAAGCTGCAGAGCCTGCTGCGATTTGGTTCCGATACCCTCCCGGCAAACGGCCTTTCTCGCTTCTGCCTGCAGCCTTTTCGGGTTCTTAGCATGATCCCTCAGAGAGATTGAAACAGACGGACTGAACCGAAGTCTGCCATAATTTTTCTGAAAAAATTCATACACCTCAGCGGGTTTAGGGTTCCGGACCAAAGATAACCCTGCAGGCGGTAAGCCGCCCCTCCTCTTCTTTTTCAAGAACTCCTACCCAGTAAGGATTTTCAAAAAACACCGTCAGCTTCATCTTGATTCTGTCCATATAAATTCCTCCTTAAAAATGATAGGAATAAAACGGACGACCAAGGAGGAAGGCTACTGACAGAAAAAGCAAATGCGCTTTCTGCTCCCGGACTACCAACCGGGATGTGTTTTTATTTATTCCGTTTATAGTTTACGACGATTAACGCCATACTGCAAGATCTTTGTCCATTATTTTTTCTATCATTGAGAAACATCTTTATTTCTGTCCCAAAATACGATATACTGTATGGGTATGTAAACGGTTTTTAACCGAAGAAAAAGAGATCAGGAGAAATACTACTATGCGATACAATCCACCCTATTTTGATTTTGAAATCTGCGGCGTTAAAAGAAAGCTGCCTTTTGTAAAGATTAAAGAAGATATGGCTCTTGCCAGTTTCTGCATCGTGTCTGACACAGAACTGGTACAGGCAGTAGCACCGGTTCTTGCGGAGAAGCTCCCGGAATTCGACGTGCTTCTGACAGCAGAAGCCAAAGGCATCATTTTAACTTATGAAATAAGCCGTGTTCTGGGCCATAAAGATTTTGTGGTGGCCAGGAAGAGCAATAAGCCGTACATGCAGAATGTCCTTGAAGCCAGCGTATATTCCATTACTACGCAGAAAAAACAGACTCTGTATATGGACGGATGTGACGTCGAAAAGATCCGCGGTAAGAGAGTTGCCATCATTGATGATGTCATTGCTACCGGTGAATCCCTCAACGCTCTGGAAACCCTTGCAAAAGAAGCCGGTGCTGAGGTTGTCGCCCGTGCTGCTGTACTGGCAGAACTGGAATCAGTCTATAGAGACGACATCATCTTCCTCAAGGAACACTATGTGTTTACACCTAATGAAGATGGCACCTTCACGCCGATTCAGGTAAAACCTAAGGAATAAATAAACCAAAAGACGCTTTGGCTCTGGGATTTCCCAGTCCCGCCCAAGCGTCTTTTTCTCATCGTTGTGATTTTATTTTCTGGTTTGTTCGAATTCCTTCCATGCTGCTTCTCTCAGTTCAGGATTCATCAGATATTCACAGGCAACCACTGTCATCCCCTTGGCTGCCAGCATCATACCGTCAAATCCCATTTCAGATCCTGCTGCTTCACGGAACGGATCAGTATGGCACACAATGCCGTCAGGCCCCATTTTAAAGTAGGAGCCTAAAGTTGGACAGGCATAAGTGATGTCTCCCACGTCCCAGGCAAAATTTCTGGAATCAGTCTTTACATATGTCTCTCCGATGCTGTCAAGATATTCTCCCAGCACCAGACCCAGCTGATGATTAGATTTTGTATCTCTCATAGGATTCTTCACAATTTCCCACTCATATGTACATCCTGTTACCAGGCAGGCTGCCTCGGCAGAATTTCTCAGATTATTGATAACTCTGTCCAGATGCTCTGAAGTGTCGGAGCGGACGCTGAACTCCAGTCCACAGCTGTCAGGAATCGTATTTGAAACCAGCCCTCCGTCCGTCACAATAGAGTTTACTACATCGCATGGACGATTCTGCTGACGGATAGCATTCATATTGTTAATACAGAGCATTCCTGCTGTCAGCGCGTTCTTGCCCTGCACCTGATCTCCTCCTGCATGGACTCCATAGCCCTTAAAATGAATCTGCACTGTGGTGGCAGCAACAAGATTTCTCTCAATGACGGTTTCACATTCTCCATGTGCTGTAAACACACAGTCTACATCATCAAAGATGCCTTCGTTTACCATCACGGCTTTGGTTCCGTAATTTGGAACAGTGCCCTCTTCAGCAGGAGAACCGATCACACGTACTTCTCCGCCCAGCTCTTTCTGCAGATGGCTCAGCACAATGGCACCGCCTACTGCCGAACAGCAGAACAGATTGTGACCACAGGCATGACCAATCTTCGGAAGAGCA
>CABSEO010000254.1 GCA_902476665.1 uncultured Emergencia sp. | reverse complement strand
TCTCTTCATCGCATCGATCATGATGAGCAGCTCCATGAGATTGTTATTAACAGGATTGCACGTCGGCTGTACGATATAAACGTCAATACCTCTGACAGATTCCCAGAGATTGATGGAAATCTCCCCGTCACTGAACTTTGTTACTGTAGCCTTACCTAATGATTTGCCCATAATAGAAGCAATTTCCTCTGCAAGTTCAGGGTGTGAATTTCCAGTAAACACCTTATAATCTGAAAATGCGCCGTTCTTCATGTCTTCGTACCTCTTCTTTCCTCTTTTGTCTGCAAGTTTTACTTTTTGTGATAAAGCCCCTTTTTGGCTGCCCATCCTTCGATGTTACGCTGTCTCTCCCTGGCGACGGCTAAAGCGTCCTCAGGTACATCCTGTGTAATAGTGCTTCCTGCGGCAATATATGCGCCGTCCTCCACCGTAACAGGTGATACCAGATTGGTATTGCAGCCGATAAACACTCCATTCCCGATTGTTGAGCGATGTTTATTTGTCCCGTCATAATTGACAAATACAACGCCACATCCTATATTCACATCTCCTCCGACATCTGAGTCCCCAATGTAGGTCAGATGAGATGCCTTTGAACCGTCTCCCAGAGACGAATTCTTAACTTCCACAAAATCGCCCACCTTACAGTTTTCGCCGATATGGCTCTTTGGCCGCAGGTAAGCAAACGGTCCTATTTTCGTACCTTTTCCAACAGTACTTTCTGTAATAACAGAGCTCTGCACCTCCACATCATCAGCGATGACAGAATCTTTGATCCTTGTATTCTGTAGAATTTTACATCCCCTTCCGATGGAAGTTTCACCTTCTAATGTAACACAGGGACCAATCAATGTGCCTGCGCCAATAGTTACACCTTCATCAATATATACTGTGTGAATATCAACAAATTCCACACCGTTCTCCAGATGAGAAACAGCTATAGCAATCCGCTTTTCTTCTCTCTCCTGATACTCCCGGTAAGTCATACCTTCTCCTTCCTCTATTTGCGGGAAGCGTCCATGATCATCTCGCCCACCTTATAAATATCTCCTGCACCCATGGTAATCACCAGATCTCCTGCAGCAGCATTCTTTCGCACATAATTTGCAATATCCTCAAAGGATTCCATATAGTAAACTTTTTTCTCCGGATAGACACGCTTAATCTCATCTGCCAGTTCACTGGAAGAAATTTTGTAAATATTCTTCTCTCTTGCGGCATAGATATCTGCCAGAATCAGAATATCAGCTTCCGTAAAGGATTCTGCAAATTCATCAAAAAGAGCCAGTGTTCTGGTATAAGTATGCGGCTGAAACAAGCACCAGAGTCTGTTATGGGGAATATTATGCGCTGCCTGCAAAGTTGCCTTGATTTCTGTTGGATGATGGGCATAGTCGTCCACCAGTTTCACGCCATTATCTGTAGTACCTACAATATCAAATCGTCTCTGGGTTCCTTTATAAGTTCCCAGTGTATCAATAATAACCGACGGATCAACGCCAAGCTGATGACAGCAGGCGAAAGCCGCCACAGCATTTAAGATATTATGCTCGCCTGGTACCCTAAGCTTAACGGTTCCCAGATTTTCACCCTGAAAGCTGACAATAAAAGAAGGCATTCCCTCACCATCAAACATCACATCGGCAATGTGATAAGTACAGCTTGCATTATATCCATAAGTCACTGCCCCCGGAATGTCTCTGATAATGCGATTGACAAAAGGATTTGCATCATAAGCGATGATTTTGCCGCCTTCAGGTACAGCTTTGGCAAATTTGTCAAAGGAACTTACAATATGATCAATGTCTTTGAAATAATCCAGATGATCAGAATCAATATTCAGAATAACTTCGATTCTAGGGCGAAGTTCCAGAAAACTGTCTCTATATTCACAAGCTTCTGTCACAAAATACTGACTGTTCCCTACTTTGACATTTCCACCGATTTCTGTCAGATTACCTCCCACCAGGATAGTGGGATCCAGCGCTGCCTTTTCCAGAATTAAAGAAACCATAGAGGTGGTTGTAGTCTTACCGTGGGTGCCGCTGATAGCGATACTGTTTTCAAAGTCGTCCATCAGGGTTCCCAGAACCTCAGCTCTGCTTGCCAGTGGAATGTTCTTTTCCCTGGCCCTGATGATCTCCGGATTCTCTTCTGCAATGGCTGCGGAATATACAATCAAATCCGCATTTTCTACATTCTCCGCTCTATGGCCTATATGAATCTTTATACCTTTCTTTTCTAATTTTTCTGTAATATCTGACTGTTTCATATCTGAACCTGATACGTGATAGCCTCTCGACAGCAGAATTTCAGCAATTGCTGAAAGCCCTACACCGCCGATGCCGATACAGTGTATGTTCTTAAATCCAGTTAACTGAATCATAATAAAAATCCTCCAACATTAACATCTATATTTATTCTATTCTAATAGTCTAACTCTTGTTTCAGCCATTATACACGGGAACAGTCCGCGAAGGGTCCGCACTTCAAAGAACCCTTCCTTCCGGCAACGCCGTCCCGGCGCTTTTGCGCTAATACAATCAGTGCGTTCATTATACCATATTTTGCTCAAAAAGGGATATCATTTGACAAAAAAGTTAAAAAGAAATAATATGTAGATAGAATGGCAGGAGGTAATCAACATGAAAAGAACCGAAAGAATCGGGGTCATTATTAAAGTTCTGACAGATACCCCAGGCAAGCTGTTTTCTCTGCAGTACTTCTGTGATTTTCTCGGGGCAGCGAAATCCAGCATCAGTGAAGATATCAATCTGGCAGACGCTGCGGTCAGAGCCACAAGGACAGGTTATATTGAAACACTTTCAGGTGCACGAGGCGGTGTACGTTTTGTCCCTGATATTGATGATGAGGAACTGCGACTTCTGCAGGAAGAATTCTGCAGTAGGATCAAAGACAGTAGCCGGATTCTTGGCGGTGGATTTCTGTATACCTCTGACATTATGTATGACACTCATCTGATCCGGCGGCTTTCTGTAGTCTTTGCAAAGAAATTCAAAGACAGAGGCGCCGATTATGTGGCTACCGTAGAAACAAAGGGCATTCCTCTGGCTTCCATGACTGCTCACTACCTGAATCTTCCTTTAGTTATTATTAGACGGGAAGCCAAAGTCTCCGAAGGTTCGACTGTCAGCATCAATTATTTCAGTGGCTCTTATGACAGGGTACAAAAAATGTCTATTGCCAAGCGAGCTGTCGTTCCGGGTTCCAAAGCTATTATTATCGATGACTTTATGAGAGGAGGGGGCAGTACGCGCGGTATCGCAGACATTCTGGCTGAATTCGATGTCTCTGTCGTCGGTACAGGAATTGCTATCGCCGGCCTTCTTCCGGAAAAAAAGAAAATTGAAGATTATACAGCAATTCTCTATCTGGGAGATGTGAATGAAGAGCAAAGGACTATTGAAGCATTTCCAAATAATCAGATTTTTTAGGTTATTTTAGTTGCCATCACAAACCAGTTATTGTATAATAGTATTGCCTATGATTCAGGTTACGGCGAGAAAGGATGGTCAATTATGAATATAACTGATGTAAGAATCCGTAAAATCAATGACGAAGGAAAGATGAAAGCCGTAGTTTCCATTACGTTCGATGATGAATTTGTAGTACATGACATCAAGATAATCGAAGGACAGAACGGGCTTTTCATCGCTATGCCAAGCAGAAAAATGGGAGAAGGAGATTTCAGAGATATCGCTCACCCGTTGCTTTCTGAAACGAGAAACAAGATCAAAGAGGCGATCTTTGCAGAGTACGATAAAGTTCTGACGGAAAAAGAAAATGAAGAATGACCTATAATATAATAAGCTAACTCAAGCGGCTCAAACAATCGAGTCGCTTTTTCCGTTTTTTGTAAAGAAAACATCAAAATTATTTCATTTTTTCCTCATGTTGCTGCATATGAATCTCAAAATAACTAATCAAAAATTTCTT
>CABSEO010000253.1 GCA_902476665.1 uncultured Emergencia sp. | reverse complement strand
AGACTTCGGCCTGTTCTATCAGACAGTAAAGAGCAGTGCATTGTTACAGCCTGTGCATCTGCTACCAATGCCATCGGTGAAGCTTTCAGACAGATTCGCGATGGTTATGCGGATGTATATCTGAGCGGAGGATCCGAGAGCAGTATCAGTGAACTGGGAATCGGTGGTTTTACCTCTATGAAAGCTCTTTCTGAGTCAGAGGATCCAAAACGCGCGTCTATTCCTTTTGACAAGGAGAGAAACGGCTTTGTCATGGGTGAGGGAGCAGGTGTCCTGGTACTGGAAGAATACGAACATGCTGTCAGCAGAGGAGCGGAGATTCTGGCAGAAATCGTCGGCTATGGTGCAACCTGCGATGCCAATCATATGACTGCGCCACTGGAAGACGGAAGCGGCGCTGCCCGCTGTATGACAGAGGCCATGAAAGATGCAGGAATTACACCGGATCAGATAGGATATATCAATGCGCACGGAACTGCTACGCCGATGAATGACAAGTGTGAAACGAGAGCTGTACGGACGGCATTCGGTAATGCGGCAGACAAACTGCTCATGTCTTCCACCAAATCCATGACAGGACATCTGCTGGGTGCTTCCGGCGCTGTTGAGGCTATCTTCACGGTGTCTGCCCTTAGAGACAGATTTGCTCCGCCGACCATCGGATACAGGGTTTTTGATGAGGAATGCGATCTGGATATTGTGGCGCTAACCGGAAAATCCTTTGCGAGCGATTACGCTATGTCAAATTCTCTTGGATTCGGCGGACATAATGCTTCCATTATTTTTAAGAGAGGATAAAAGGGAAAAATATGGAACAGACTATTAAAAACAGGACTGAAGAACAGAAGGCTGAGTTTTGCGGACTGGATTCCAATCAGATTCAGGAGATACTGCCTCATCGCTATCCTTTTCTTCTGGTGGATCGGATTGTCGATATGGAACCGGGGAAGTGGGCAAAAGGAATTAAGTGTATCAGTGCCAATGAAATGCAGTTTCTGGGACATTTTCCGCAGAAACACATCATGCCGGGAGTGCTGATCATGGAGGCACTGGCCCAGACAGGTGCTGTGGCTATTCTGTCCCAGCCCGAGAACAAGGGCAAGCTGGTTGTCTTCGGAGGCATTAAAAACTGCCGCTTTAAAGCACAGGTGGTTCCCGGTGATGTGCTGGAACTTTACTGCGAGCTGACACAGCTTCGCGGTCCTGTTGGCTTCGGAAAAGTAACGGCGAAAGTGGACGGGAAGGTTGCTGCACAAGGTGAAATCTCCTTTGCCATTACAGACGGGAAATAGGTAGAAAAAGTCTGCGGATGGAAAATACGCCGCAAACTCGTTGCAAAAATAGGAGAATTTTGATAAAATAGGAACAGAATCTGCATGGAGCGAGGGAAGATATGCTGGAAAACAGTTTTTCAAAAATTTATACAAAATTTAAAATGAGCCTGTATTCCAAGGTTTTTAATCAGGATATAGATGTGGAGGACAGCCTGTCCGCCATTGAAGTGCTCTGTGTGGAACTGATTTATGCCATGGGCAAACCCACCATCAATGAGTTCGCTTCCTTTGCGCAGCTTTCTGCGCCCAATGCTGCCTATAAGGTCAGCAGCCTTGTGAAGAAGGGTTATGTCCGCAAGGTGAGAAGTGAAGAGGATAAGCGGGAGTATCATCTGGAAGTGACGGACAAGTATATGAAAACCTACGGAGTTACCTATGACTATATCGGTACAGTAATGAAGCGGATTCGGGAGAGATTTTCACCGGAAGAAGTGGAAGAACTGGAAGAGATTCTGGGGGTTATCGATGATGAGCTGATGCCGGAGGTAAAGGTCCGGGAGGAAAAAGGCTGAATCATACAGATATCCGTCAATTTCGGGATTGCTTACTGATAAAGAAGACTGAATCTGTCTGACAGGTTCAGTCTTTTATGATTCTTAAAGAGCTATGGTGATTATATTTGATGAGAACTCTGTAAACTTTAAACCTGGATTATGAAAGCTCTAAAAAAGTGTCTGAACGGAAAAGGTATCAGCTCCTGCACCGGCCAGATGCAGGATATTGGTGAATGCTGAGAATACTATTGAAAAATCTCTGCACATGCAGAAAGGACTGCCCGTAAAAGGTACAGTCCTTTTTCTGTATCTTCATTTATTTCACCATCAGAATAAAGCTGATAAAGAGCTTCACACCGTAGAAAATGATAACCAGACCGCACACGATGTTGATGATTCTAAGTACCTTATCGTTGAACTTAGCACTGAACAGGGAAAGCAGGGTGGAAATCCCGAAAAACCAGATGACTGATGCGGAATTGACGCCCAGGATAAACTCCAGAACATGTTCTTCTGAAAGAGTGCTTCGGAAGGCTCCCAGCATCATGGTACCATCGATCAGTGCCTGTGGGTTGAACCAGGTTACTACGCAGGCGGTAGAGATGACTTTTAAGATGGGCACATCAACCTTGGTGGATGTATCCATGGTATCTTTTGCGCGAAGCAGACCGATACCAATCCAGACCACGATGAGACTGCCCACCAGCAGTACCGCCATCTGCAGAAGCTGGGATGCCTGCATGATGGCACCGATGCCAAAGAAACAGGCCAGCGCTAGGGTCACATCGAAGAAGGTAACGATGAGTGCTGTCAGATACACTCTGCTTTTTTTCTGAGTCAGAGCTGTGTTGATGACGAAGAGATTCTGAAGACCGATAGGCGCTACATATGCA
The DNA here is from genome assembly GCA_902476665.1 of uncultured Emergencia sp. GTDB lineage: Bacteria > Bacillota > Clostridia > Peptostreptococcales > Anaerovoracaceae > Senimuribacter. The sequence continues at coordinate 1,248 of CABSEO010000253.1, read as the reverse complement.
AGGCCCATGGTCAGTCCCTGTATGAAATATACCATAGTTTTTCCTCCAATTATCAGTACTTTCTTTTCGCATTTTATGGTACAATAATAGCATATGAAACAGAAGCTGTAACCCACCAAAGAGAAAGATGTTAACCCAACCAAATGATTACATTGAACTGGAAACCGGATAAACAGAATAAAACGCCAATTTACAGGCAGATTGTCAAATATATTGCGGACAGAATCGCAGAAGGAGACTGGGTCATAGGCAGTCGTCTTCCCAGCCAAAGAGCCATGGCAGAAGCCTTTGGTGTCAACCGAAGCACTATTGTGACTGCCATGGAGGAACTGATTTCCTACGGGATTGTGGAAAGTGACTTCGGCGGAGGAACCAGAGTCAAAAGCAATACATGGTCTCTTCTGATGAGCCAGCCTCCTGACTGGAACAAATACATTCAGAGCGGACCTTTTCGCTCCAATCTTCCAACCATTCAGACCATCAATCGGCTGGAATTTGAACCAGGATACATCCGTATCGGTACAGGGGAGCTTTCTCCTGAGCTATATCCCCGCACACTGGTGACGAAGCTGTTTCGAAGAATGCCTGAGAAAGTGCCTCATCTGGGATATCTGGGGCCGCTGGGACTGCCGGAGCTGGGCCGCGCCTTGAGCAGGTGGCTGAAGATGCATAAAGATATCGATGTCAGGCCTTCTAATATTATGGTGGCAAGCGGGTCTCTGCAGGCTCTGCAGCTGATCAGTGTCTGTATGCTGAGGAGAGGCAGCACTGTCTATACAGAAGCACCCTCTTATCTGAAATCTCTGCAGGTTTTTCAGTCAGCCGGCATGAATCTTCATGGTATACCTATGGATGATGAGGGTATAAAGTACTGGAATATGAAAAATGCATCCATTGATTCTCTTCTTTATACCATACCCACCCATCACAATCCTACAGGTATTGTCATGAGTGAATCACGGCGTCGGGAGGTGCTCAGCTTCTGTCAGAGCAGAAGGCTGCCTGTTCTGGAGGATGATGCCTATGGTCAGCTGTGGTTTGAGGAAAAACCTCCCAAATCCCTGAAAGCATCTGATGCCACAGGTAATGTCATTTATCTGGGCACCATATCCAAGACTATGGCGCCGGGGCTTCGCATCGGCTGGGTTGTAGGGCCTGAGGCTGTGGTCCAGCGTCTGGGGGATGTAAAGATGCAGACGGATTATGGAGCCAGTTCAGTTTCTCAGTGGATTATGACAGAACTGATTG
>CABSEO010000252.1 GCA_902476665.1 uncultured Emergencia sp. | reverse complement strand
TTACACTGATTATATTGAATTGTGATAGAGAGCTAATCATGACACGAAAAGGAGGGCATTTATGAAAACATTAAAAAATACGTATGCTATGGGAATCGTGATCGCTTTATTCAGCGAAGTGCTGTTCGGACTGAGTTTTGTTTTTATCCGATTGTGTGTTAATGAGGTCTCAGTTTTTACTTTGCTCTCCTGGAGAACAGTTACTGCATTTATTGCGATGACCATCTGCGCGTGTTTAGGCATTATCAAAATCGATCTGAAAGGCAAGGACTTAAAACCGCTGCTGCTTCTCAGCTTTTTCCAGCCTGTTCTCTATTTTATTATGGAAACCCTGGGCGTACAGCGGACAACCGCTGCAGAAAGCGGCGTGCTGCTGGCCTGTATTCCGATGATTACCATGCTGTTCAGTTCAGTTTTCCTGAAGGACAAGCCTACAGGACGCCAGGCTTTCTTTATGGTGGTCACAGTAACAGGCGCGGTGATGATTGGAATGGGTGGAGAACTGCAGACTTCCAGCAGCTTTCTTGGCTATTTCTTTCTTCTGATAGCCATGTGCAGTGAGGCAGCTTATTCGATTACATCTCAAAGCCTGAAAGGCTTCAACAGTGCTGAAAAAACCTATGCCATGATAACAAGTGGTGCAGTGGTATTTACCGGATGTGCGCTGGTTGAACACGGCATGAAAGGAACTGTAACGGAATTTCTTACGCTGCCGTTTCACGACATGGAATTTCTGATCTGTATTCTGTATCTGGCGCTAGGTTGTAACGTGATAGCTTTTCTCTGTGCAAATTTCTCTATTTCCATAATTGGAGCAACAAAAAGAGCATCTTTTGCAGGCATTGCTTCTGTGGTTTCCATTCTGGGCGGTGTATTTTATCTGGGTGAAAGCTTCACGATGATTCAGGTAATTGCAACGGTGCTGGTACTGGTGGGAGCTTATGGTGTAAATAAAAAACAATAATTATGGCGTATTAAAACACAAAACTTTTCTTGTTTTTTTTGGCCTCATAGACTATGATAAATACGAATGAAAGGAGTGATAACTGTTATGGAAAGACCAAACGCATGGAAGAGTTATGGGGAGAAACAGCTGCAGGAGCTGGAGACCCTCTGCAGAGAATACAGGGAGTTCCTGGATAAAGGAAAAACGGAAAGAGAATGTGCAGCACTGACAGTGGAAATGGCTGAGGCTGCAGGATATAGAAATCTGAAAGAGGTCATTACAGCCGGAGAAAAGCTACAGGCAGGAGATAAGATTTATGCAGTCTGCATGGGCAAGGCTGTTGTCCTGTTTCATCTGGGCGAGAAGAATATCGAAGAAGGCATGAATATTCTGGGCGCGCATATTGATTCACCGCGTCTTGATGTAAAACAGAATCCACTTTATGAAGATTCCGATCTGGCCTATCTGGATACACATTATTACGGTGGCGTAAAGAAGTATCAGTGGGTAGCCATGCCTCTTGCTATTCACGGAGTCGTGGCAAAAAAGGATGGAAGTGTTGTGAATGTTATTATCGGCGAGGGAGAGGACGACCCTGTGCTGGGTATCACCGACCTTCTTCCTCATCTGGCGGGCAAGCAGATGGAGAAACGTGCATCTGCAGTGATCGAAGGAGAAAAGCTGGATGTGCTTATCGGAAGCAGACCTCTTGCAGGAGAGGATAAGGATGGCGTACAGGCCGGAATCCTGAAGCTGCTGAAAGAACAGTACGGCATAGAGGAAGAGGATTTCCTTTCAGCCGAACTAGAGATTGTACCGGCAGGAAAAGCAAGAGATGCCGGTCTTGACCGCAGCATGATTATGGCTTATGGTCAGGATGACAGAGTGTGTGCCTTCACATCCCTCAGAGCAATTTTAGACATCGAAAAGGTGGAAAAGACTGCCTGCTGCATTCTGGTAGATAAAGAGGAAATCGGCAGTGTGGGCGCTACTGGAATGGAATCCAGATTCTTTGAAAATACAGTGGCAGAGCTTCTTGACAGAATGGGTGTCTACAGCGAACTGATGCTGCGAAGAGTACTGGCAAATTCAAAGATGCTGTCCTCTGATGTCAATGCAGCTTATGATCCTAATTTTGCAGATGCTTACGAAAAGAAGAATGCCTCCTTCGCTGGACGGGGCATGGTATTCAGCAAATATACCGGAGCACGGGGCAAGAGCGGTTCCAACGATGCCAATGCTGAGTATATTGCTGAGATCAGAAAGATTATGGATGACGAAAAAGTACACTATCAGCTGGCAGAGCTGGGTAAGGTGGATGTAGGCGGCGGAGGAACCATCGCTTATATTCTTGCACTTTACGGTATGGATGTCATTGACTGCGGCGTTGCAGTGCTTAATATGCATGCGCCGTGGGAGGTTACCAGCAAGGCAGATGTTTATGAAACGAAGAAAGGCTATGAAGTATTCCTGAAGAATATGTAAGCTGTCAGGCTGTAGAGCAGCTGCTGTCACAAGATGAGTTTTCATCTTGTGACAGCGTTTTTTTGTATTCAGGGAAATAAACTGAAAACAGCATTCAAACTGCTGATGCTGTGTCCCAGGATTAAAAACAGGTCCTTTCGGTTAAACTAAGGATTGTAGATTAACAGAAAGGGCATAGGTTTATGTGGCTTTTGCTTGCAGTGATTTCGACGCTGTTTATCGGCGTTTCCACCATTCTCTCAAAACTGGGAATCAAAGAGACTGATGCGTATATTACAGGAGCAGTGACTAATTCAGTATTGCTGCTTTCTTTTGTGGTTATGGCGCTTTTTACAGGAACTTTTGAGCAGGTATCTGATATGACAGCGGAAACCTGGGCTTCTGTTGTGGCTTCCGGCGCAGTACTTTCTGTATCCTGGGTATTTTATTTTCTGGGGCTGAAAGGCGGAAGCATCAGTGTGTTTCTGGCTATTCAGAGTTTGACCATCGTGGTTTCCATGGGCTTGTGTGCGGCATTTATCGGAGAAAAAATTACAGGAATGATGATAACAGCCGCCGTCATGATCATAATCGGGACCCTGCTGATGATGGACAAACAGGAGATTTCCGCACTGAAAAGTAAAAAACTGTGGCAAAGCGATCAAAGATGGATTCTTTTTGCAGGACTTTCGGCCATATGTGCTTCTATATCCTATGTCATTGTCAAAGGGGACAGGACTCCTGTCGATACTAATGTGACATCAGCCTTTCGTTATATTATCGTGGTGACGGTGCTCTGGGTCATTCTTTTTTATAAGAAAAAAGCAGAAGAGTTCAGAACGATCACGGTAAAGACCTGGTTGTTTATTCTGCTGGGCGCATCTGCTTCAGGAGCGGGGCATGTATTGGTATATAAGGCTTTGTTTCTTGGCAAGGCGGCTGTTATCATGACTGTTTATCGCATGGGGATGGTTATTTCTATTATTCTGTCCCGAATCTTTCTTAAGGAAAAGCTTGGGAAAAAAGGGTGGATCGGATTTGGCATTCTTGTAAGTGGTGTAGTGCTTTTTGCTGCAGGGAGATGAAAAGCTGCGGGAAATTCCCCATTACGCTTTGGATTTTAACGGTTGCAAGGCCTGAAAAAATGTATATAATGTAAAATGAAAATAATTAAGGACGGGAGAATGAATTTATGGAATCACTCAGAGAATTATATAGAATCGGCAGAGGGCCGTCCAGTTCACATACCATCGCTCCGACCAGGGCAGCGGAGCTTTTCAAAGAGGAGAATCCTGATGCGGAAAGCTTTCGTGTGACTCTGTATGGTTCTCTTTCTAAGACAGGAAAGGGACATATGACAGATATCGCTATATTGGATGTTTTAGGCAATGATAGATGTCAGGTGATTTTTAGTGACAAGCCGGAGGATGAGCTGCCTCATCCAAATACCATGTTTTTTCAGGCATTGGATAAAGAGGCAAAACCTGTTTCCTCCATGGAGGTTTACAGTGTGGGCGGAGGAAGAATCGCAGTGAAAGGACGCAGTCCGGAGCAGCCGCAGGACGTCTACAGACTCTCCAGTTTCAAGGAAATAAGG
>CABSEO010000251.1 GCA_902476665.1 uncultured Emergencia sp. | reverse complement strand
TTCTCGCATTATTGTGGCTGGTAATATATGACGGGTCGCCAGAAAGAATATATCCAACCATCTGATCGATGCCATTGTATCCTCTTTCTTCTAAAGCGGCATAAACCGTCTCGAGAACTTCCTTCGTTGTCTTCTGCTGCGTCTTCGCTGCATCAAACATAATTGTCTTTCTTTCCATGAATACGACCTCCTATCTAGCTTCACTGTCTATAGTATACTATGATAACAGTTGTTCTGCAACCTTAAATGCGTCGGAAATTCTTGAAGGATCTTTTGCTCCCGCCTGTGCCATATCAGCTTTTCCGCCGCCGCCTCCTCCGCAGGCTGCCGCAATCTGCTTGATCATATTGCCTGCGTGAAGTCCTTTTTCCATTAAATCATCGGTGATGGACACCAGGAAAGTCACCTTTGAACCGTTCACTGTCGCAAATACCATGACGATCCCCTTGTGTGACGCCTTGATATCGTCTGACAGATTTCTTAAATCATTGATATTATAATCGGTAAACTGATGGGTAATCAGCTTGACTTCACCGATCTCTTTTGCATCTTTTACTAAGCTGTCAGCTTCACCGCCCATAGCGGCTTTTTTAAAGTCTTCCAGTTCTCGTTTTGTGCTCTTCAGCTCCTCAGTGATTGCTGCAGACTTCTGCACTACAGCAGAAACATTGGATTTCAGGTTTTCAGCAACCTGACGAAGCATTTCCTCGGCCTGCAGAGCTTTGAGTAGAACTCCTGTGCCTGTTACCGCCTCGATTCTGCGTACTCCAGAAGCAACACCGGACTCGCTGACGATTTTGAATACACCAATCTGTCCGATATTAGAAACATGAGTACCACCGCAGAGTTCAACACTCCAGTCTCCACAGCTTACCACTCTTACCTGATCGCCATACTTTTCACCGAAAAGGGCCATAGCACCCATTTCCTGCGCTTCTTTCATAGAAGTCTCAACAGTATTTACCGGTAAAAATTCAGTGATTTTTTCATTGACCAGCTGTTCAATCTGTTCAAGCTGATCAGGTGTTACCGCTTCAAAGTGTGTAAAGTCAAAACGGAGATTATTTTCATTAACGTTGGACCCGGCCTGTTCAACATGGGTACCTACTACTTCACGCAGAGCTTTCTGCAGCAGATGAGTTGCAGTATGATTTCTTGCAGTAGCATTTCGTTTGAATACGTTGATCTCACAGTGGACAGCGTCGTTCTTTCTCAGATTTCCTTTTTCGATGAATACCCTATGCGCATATACACCATGAGACTTATCCACCGAGATTACCTTAACACAGCAGGTATCAGTAGACATAAATCCGTTATCGGATACCTGACCGCCTCCTTCGGCATAAAACGGTGTCTTGTCCAGATAAACGGTGGCATTCTGGTACTGCTCAGCGATGTCTGTCTCTTTTCCATCTACATAAACTGCCAGAACACGTGCATCGTCTTCAGTCTTTTCATAACCGGTAAAGACAGTTTCTGCTACATTGACAGAAGTGTCAGCTTCTTTCCAGGCTTCTTCTTCTGTGGATTTTCTTCCAGCTCTTGCCATTTCCTTCTGCTTCTGCATATTTACGGTGAAGCCTTCTACATCTGCTGTGCAGCCTGCCTCTGCCAGAATTTCTTCTGTCAGTTCCAGAGGGAAACCGAAGGTGTCATAAAGCTTAAAGACTTTTTCCCCTTCCAGTTCGGTCTTTCCTGCAGCTTTAAGCTCTTCCACATATTGATTGATAATAGAAGTTCCCTGATCAATGGTGGAAGCAAATTTTTCCTCCTCCACAGCAATAATTTTCTGAATATACTCCTTCTTTTCAACCAGTTCAGGATAAGCTTCACCCGAAATATCGATGACACGATTTGAAAGCTGTGAGAGAAATGCGCCGGTGATACCAAGAATCTTCCCATGTCTGGCAGCTCTTCTGATCAGTCTTCTCAGCACATATCCCCTACCCTCATTGGAAGGGATGATGCCATCTGCAATCATGAACACCATGGAACGCAGATGATCCGTAATGATTCTGATAGATACATCGGTCTTCACTGCGCCGTCCTGATAATTCACTCCTGACTTTTCCACAACGCCTTCCAATACATATCTGATTGTATCTACATCAAAGATGGAGTCTACGCCCTGCATGATGCAGGCCATTCTTTCAAGACCCATTCCGGTGTCAATGTTTGGATGAGCCAAATCAGTGTAACTGCCGTCTTCTTCTTTGGAGAACTGGGTAAATACATGGTTCCAGAATTCCAGATATCTGTCGCAGTCACAGCCGGGTTTACAGTCTTCCTTTCCGCATCCGTATTCAGGGCCTCTGTCAAAATAGATCTCTGAGCACGGTCCACATGGACCCAGACCAATTTCCCAGAAGTTGTCTTCTTTTCCAAGACGAACAATTCTTTCCTCCGGCAAACCGATTTTTTTCCAGATTTCCACAGCCTGATCGTCATCCAGATATACGGTTGCCCAGATTTTATCTGCAGGCATTTTTAAATATTCTGTAATGAATTCCCAGCCCCATCTCAGGGATTCCTCCTTGAAATAGTCGCCAAAAGAGAAATTACCAAGCATTTCAAAGAAAGTACCGTGTCTTGAAGTAATACCTACATTATCGATATCACCGGTTCTGATGCATTTCTGACAGGTGGTCATTCTTTTTGAAGGCGGTGTCTCCACTCCTGCAAAATATGGTTTCAATGGAGCCATGCCGGAATTGATAATCAGCAGGGACTTGTCATTCTGCGGAATCAGAGAAGCACTTTTAGCGGGATAATGTCCTTTGCTGACATAAAAATCTCTGAACATCTGTCTGATTTGATTTAAACCTAATTTTTCCATCTATTTTATTCCTCCTGAAAATAACTCGCAATAATCAATAATTTTATCATAAAAAAACCTCATTGTCTATGGATTTTCAACAATCTTCGGCATTTCATACTATTACGGACGATTTATCCGGAATGTTTCAATCTCCTTTTTTATTGCCAGCTCCAACTCTGCTTCACTTTCTGTCTCGAAATAATAAACCTTGATTTTTGCTTCTGTTCCTGAAGGCCTGATCATACACTGTGTTCCATTGTCCAGCACAAACTTAAGCACATTGGATTTAGGCAAACCTGTTTCTTTAAGATAATCAGTCTTTTTCACAATTCTATGATTGCCTAATGTTTGGGAGATATCGGTTCGAAAATGATCCATCATCTGTTCCATGGCAACTTTGCCATAAGGTCCCTCAAAGAAGTAGTTTCTGGTCTTGTCAATACAGGTACCTGTTTCCTGATAGATCTGATGAAGTCTGTCAACAAGATCCAGCCCCTGTTTTTTATACCAGGCAGCCATACAGACTGTCAGCATTGAGGCACTGACTCCGTCCTTATCACGGATAAAAGGACTCATCAGATAGCCGTTACTTTCTTCAAAACCGAAATAGTAATTGCTGCTTTTTCCCTGCTGTTCCAAAACTGTAATAATTTCACCGATATATTTAAAGCCTGTCAAAGTATTTATGACAGAAAGGCCATATTTCTCTGCGATACGATCAGCAAGTGGTGTGGTAACAATACTCTTTACAAGAAATTGACCCTCTTTGGGAGGCTTCACCTGACAGAGATAATCTAACATAAGTGCTCCCAGCTGATTTCCGGTCAGTAAAACTTTCATGTCCTGATGGCAGACACAGACTCCGACTCTGTCACAGTCAGGATCTGTCGCGATAATCAAGTCGCCGCCTGTCTGATCCAGAACACGGAATCCTTCATTGAATGCAGTGATTTTTTCCGGATTGGGTGCCGGACAGGTGGTAAAATTCTCATCCGGCTGTTCCTGAGACGGTACCGTAATGAAATTATGAAATCCGATTCTTTTCAGTACTTCCTGAACATAAGCTTTTCCTGTACCGTTCAAAGGTGTATAGACAAGTTTCAGCCCGGTATCCGATGCAGGTTTCTGTGGACAAATCGATACGATTTCTTTAATGAATGATTCTTTCACATCCGGAGGCACCGGAATGATTTCTGCAGCATCAGAAACTCGGTCAGCCTGGT
>CABSEO010000250.1 GCA_902476665.1 uncultured Emergencia sp. | reverse complement strand
GACCCTGACCAATCTTAAAACTGACTATCTGGATCTGTACCAGTTTCACAATCCTGAATTCTGTCCTAAACCCGAAGACGGAACCGGTCTCTATGAAGCGATGCTGACTGCCAGGCAGCAGGGAAAAATCCGTCATATCGGAATTACCAATCATCGCCTGGCTGTGGCTCATGAAGCTATTGACAGCGGTCTGTATGAAACACTGCAGTTTCCGTTCTGCTATCTGGCTTCAAAAGAGGATGCAGCTCTTGTAGAAAAATGTCTGCAGGCTGATATGGGCTTCATCGCCATGAAAGCCATGAGCGGCGGTCTGATCACAAGAGCAGATGCGGCCTATGCCTTCATCTCCCAGTATGACAATGTACTGCCAATTTGGGGAGTTCAGAGGATGGAAGAACTGCAGCAGTTCCTTGACTGTGACAAGAATCCTCCTGTCATGGATGAAAACACCAAGGCCTTCATCGCAGAAGAGAGACGCCAGCTCGCAGGAGAATTCTGCCGCGGCTGCGGTTATTGTATGCCGTGTCCTGTGGGAATCAAGATTAACGACTGTGCCCGCATGTCCCTGATGATTCGCCGCGCACCGACTTCCGTATATATGGATGAAGCCCATCAGGCAGAGATGGAACAGATCACACAGTGCCTTCACTGCGGCAGATGTGCTTCCAAATGTCCATATGGTCTCAATACGCCGGCTCTTCTGGAAAAAAATCTGGAAGATTACAGGCAGCAGCTGAAAGTGCATGGACTGTAACTATAATCACTTTTTAAACAAAAAAATATAAAATCCGTCGCAGTGACAGAATACAAATCTTTTACTGCGACGGATTTTACATCAGTTATTTCTCCGGTTTGATCTCTATTTCCGATACACCGTATCTTCTTCTGTAATCGGTCTTGCTGCTCTGCATGGGTTTCCGTAGGCCAGATATCCTGCCGGGATATCCTTTGTCACTACACTGCCCGCACCAATGACAGCATTATCACCGATGGTCACGCCTCCAAGCACTGTAACACCTGCGGCGATCCATACATTATTTCCAATATGAATCTCCTCAGCAAATTCTGCCATAGTAGTGTTTCCCTCTTCATCAATTCCCATGCGCTCATGTGCGATCAGCGGATGGTTGGTTGCCATCAATGAAACATTAGGTCCAAAACACACATTATCCCCAATGTAGATTCTGGCATCATCCATTACCGTCAGATTGAAATTGGCAAAAAAGTTTTCTCCGATGTAAGTATGACTTCCGTAGTTAAACTGAATCGGACCCTGAAAATAATATGTGTTTCCAATACCGCCAATAAACTCTCTAATGATAGGAAGTCTTTCCGGATCATACTCATCCATGGCATTATACCTTCTGCAGGCTTCATGAGCCTTATGTTTGATATCTTTTAACTCCTTTTTTCTCGGATCAAAAATGAGTCCTGCGAAAATTTTTTCCTCTTCTGTCATAATGTCACACTCTCTTTCTTTTTCACACAGCAACACCTATTTTCAGTCTGAAGTCTCCTGCACGAAAACCAGATTTCGATCTGAAGACAGTTCTTTATTCCATCGATATCCAAGTCCGCAAAAAGCTTTCACCTCTTCAATCTCTGTCGCTCCGCTTTCGGCCAGATAACGTACCATTTCTCCCCGTGCCATTTTGCACAGTGTGCCTTTTTCCTTAAGTTTTCCATTTTCTATCTGCCCAAACATGCAGGTGACAAAGAGCTTATCAGGCGGCGTGTATGGTTCCACACATTTGCTGTATTCCTTTGATGCCAGATTCAGCACCAGACTTGTCTCGGAAAAAAGCTGTTCTGCCAGCTTTTTTCCCCAGAAATCGTACAAAGAATCTACATGTGTCCGCCTGAAACGTGCCTGCATTTCCAGTCGATACGGCTGTACACCGTCGAAGGGCCTCAGCACACCATAAAAACCGGACAGAATCCTAAGATGCTCTTCAATGTATTCATAAGCTTCCGCTGTAAAAACATCCGGTGCCATATACTGATACTGTATACCCTGGTAAGACAACACCGCAGGAGTGAGTCTTTCATAAAGATTCATTGTTTTTAAGTTATCGTAATTTGACGACGCAATAGAATCACTGCAGTTCCAAAGATTTTTAGCCTCTTCATAAGATAAAGTGCGCAGCTCTGCAAGCAGCCTCTCTGTATCATCCATAAAACGCGGCAGATTACGGCAGGCAAGAATATCCGTCTTTACCTGCATCTTTTTCGCAGGAGAAATAATTATCCTCATAGTTTTTCCTTTTACAGATAAAGCAGTATGTCACTGGCAATAAAGCTGATCAGAAGAATAGAAGCCAGTATTGCCAGTATACCCAGTACGATACCGATAATGGAGCATACCAGTCCGGCCGTGGCAACTCCTCGTCTTTCAATATCTCTGCGTCCTCTCACCGCAAAAACGATGCCGATAATTCCAAGCACGATACCGATAACAGAAAAAATTAAGCCCATCACGATGGAAGCTATGCCAAGGCCCAACGCAACTGCACCATCTGTATTGACAGCCTTTTTCTCTACTTCGGCATATTTTTCGTAGTCAAAATCCACGATGGAAGCTCCTCCGCTTTTTGTCTCCCTAACCTGCATTTCTGCAGCTGGTTTATTGTCTTTTCTGATTTCATCCATAATACAGCTCCTATTTTTTCTGCTTTTCAATCCAGCTGCACAATCCCAAACCTATGGATACAAGCCCCTGTTCTACAATCCTAAACGGCGGCAGCACAATATGTGTTACAATCCACATAAAAATATCATAAGTGGTATCTACCACAAAGTCATATCCCTTTGAGACCGGTTTTGAAGAAAAGATGACCACACACAGCGATGCAAAACCGAATACCATAATATAATACAGAAGGTTATCCGTACCTGGCATAGGGAAAATATCCATAGAGATACCGCCATGTTTCTTCATCCACTGACGCACCACCAGGTGCAGGATATACACAGGCATGGTGTTTCTGCCCACATAAGCAAGGTATGTATCTTTGCTCGGCAGAATGTTAAACATCAGTATAATCCAGAGTGTTCCCACAATAAAAAGCACAAAGCGCATCAGAATATCAAGCCACCAGTCAACATCGGTAAAACTCCCCGGATCTTTCATCAGATACCAGCCTACCGGAACCTGCGGAACACAGTAAGCCAGATAACAGGAAACACCGATCAGAAATGCTGTCAGCACACCGCACTGCCATTTTTTCAGACATTTAATTTTAGCGATATGCTCTGAATTACAGTAGTATCCCAGGAAGAAAAACGGAAAATATGATACAATTCTGCCCATAGACAGATAATCTGTCAGAAACGGCAGACAGCCTGCAATCAGATAAAGCACAAAGGTAATGGCAAAAAAATGAGGGATCTTGATATAATTCTTCTGAAACACTTTATAAAGAAACAGTGTCACCATGAACCACATGGCAAAAGGTGCCCGGTCAAAATACAGGTTAGCGCTTCCCCAGAACAAAAGTCTTACACCATAAAAGAAGAAAATACTCAAAATATATGGCCACAGAAAAGCCTTGAAGGCAATTTCTCTGCTTCGATCCGGCTTCTTTGAAAAGTATCCTGACAGAAACATGAATGCCTGCATAACAAATACATTGATGGTTATGTACACAATTCCGCTGAGAGAATCCTGGCTGAAGTGTCCCCCCATTCTCGTAAAATGGGAAATAGGAATGGACCACATGCACAGGCCCCTGAACGCATCAAATGCGTAGTCTCTTTGTTTTATTTCACCCATTTATAAAGCTCTCTTTCCTCTCACGTTCATTCTATCTATGATTTTTTTAGATGACATTTTCATTCTGCAGCATCGTTATTTAGCCCAGCCCAGACTCCTCTCCACAGCCTTGTGCCAGCCGTCCAGCAAGGTTCTGCGCTCAGCAGCTTTCATAACAGGCTCAAAAGTTCTGTCAATCTGCCAGTTTTCCAGAACATCTGCTTTGCTGTGCCAGTAGCCGGTGGCAAGACCGGCCAGATATGCTGCACCCAGAGATGTGGTTTCAATGCACTGAGGTC
>CABSEO010000249.1 GCA_902476665.1 uncultured Emergencia sp. | reverse complement strand
TGCTTTTTTCTGTAAATAAGCGTATAAATGAATTAAGATATTTTTGGGAATGTTCCCAATTAGTATTTTCTTTATTTTTAATCCACAATTATTAAAGAAAATATTTTTTTACCGTATTTTGGGAATGTTCCCATTCAAAAGAAAGGAGAACTTTTATGAAGAAAAAATTACTCTCTATCCTCCTCACTGCTGCCATGGCAACAACAGTTGTAAGCGGCACTGCTCTCATTGTCAATGCGGACTCTGAGGGCGATCTTTCCGGAAAAACATTTGCGATCGTAATCCGAAATTCCGGAAACCCATATGCAGAAAAAGAAGCTGACGGTTTCAAACAGGTCATTGAAGCAGCCGGCGGCGAATGCATCATCAAATCACCTGAAAAAGCAACTGCTGATGCTCAGATTCCGCTGATTCAGTCCCTGATCTCTCAGGAAGTTGATGCTATCGCTATTGCAAGTAATGACGTAAACGCACTGACAGCATGCCTCCAGGATGCCATGGACGAAGGTATCAAAGTATTATCTCTTGATTCCAACGTTGTTCCGGAAGCACGTCAGACTTTTGTAAACCAGGCTGGTGTTACAGAAATCGGCCAGGCTCTCGCAGATGCAGTATATGATATTTCCGGTGGCTCCGGCGAATTTGCGATTCTTTCTGCAAGCAGCCAGTCAGCAAACCAGAATTCATGGATTGATGCTATGAAAGCTGTTATGGAAGATGACAAATACAAAGATCTGGATCTCGTTGAAGTTGCTTACGGCGATGACGAACCACAGAAATCTACAGACCAGACACAGGCTCTTCTGTCCAAATACCCTGATCTGAAAGTTATCTGCTCCCCGACTACTGTTGGTATCAACGCAGCAGCCAAAGTTATTCAGGACAGCGAATCTTCTGTTAAACTGACAGGCCTTGGACTTCCATCTGAGATGTCTGCATATATCGGCGATGATGACAGTTCACCGTGTCCGTATATGTTCCTCTGGAATCCGGAAGATGTAGGAAAACTTTCCGCATACACAGCTATCGCACTTGTTGACGGAACGATCACCGGTGCTGTTGGTGATACATTTGACGCAGGTGATATGGAAAACAGCCCATACACCATTCAGGAATGCTCCGACGGTGGTTCTGAAATCATCTTAGGACCTCCATACAGATTTGATCCTTCTAATATTGACGAATGGAAAGATGTTTATTAAAATCAGATTATACTCAAACAGGCGGCGGTAAATATGTTGAGATTAAGACAGGACATTCCGCTTTTTCCGGGCGGACGCAAAAAAGCATTTACATTAAGTTCAGATGATGGAGTCACACAGGACACACGTCTTACTGAGCTGATGCGCAAATATGGAATCAAGGGAACTTTTCATCTGAATTCCGGTCTGATGGGTGATCGTGACTGGCTGATACAGCCGGGTATCAATGTCAGCCATTACAAACTTCGAAGAGATGAAATAAAGGAAGTCTATGATGGATTTGAAATTGCAGTCCATACAATGACACATCCCGACCTGACTACCGTTCCTTCTTCCATGGCAGCCTGGGAAATATCCGAAAATAAGAGAGACCTGGAAGCTTTGATCGGACATCCCATTTCAGGTATGTCATATCCGTTCGGAACTTATAACGATTCCGTTTTGGAAACGGTGCGAATTTGTGGAATACTTTACTCCCGAACAGTCATTACTACTGATGATTTCCGTTTGCCTGAGAATTTTCTCACATGGCATCCGACGTGTCACTACTGTGCTGACAATCGTATGGAACTTGCAGAGAAATTTCTGGAGGACAACGCAGACGAAGAATATCTTTCACCTTCCCTCTTTTATGTGTGGGGACATGCTTACCAGCTGGACGCCTACCAGGACTGGGAGGGAATCGAAAACTTCTTCGCCAGACTCGGAAATAAAGAAGATATCTGGTATGCTTCAAACATAGAAATCTGTCAGTACATCCTTGCAGTCAGAAGTCTTGTATATTCTTCTACCGGAGATTACATTTTTAATCCGACCTGCACAGACGTATGGCTCATGATCGATGGCAGACCATATCAGATTCCTTCCGGAAAAACAGTTTCTATCCCTTGGAAACACACAAATGACTGATAAGGAGAATCTATTTTGAAAAAACAGTTTCATACTGAAGAAGTTATCAAAAGAGAGCAGGCCCGTATGCAAAAACGGGCCTGCCGTCCGCATTTATACGGAAAAAAAATAGCCGTTCCGACAAGAAACGGTTCCATACATGCATTTGTTTATAACAGCAAAAATCTTCATCCGGGATATCTGATCATAGAAGTTCACGGTGGCGGGTTCATGTACAATACTGCTGCCGATGATGACGACTTCTGCCACTTTATTCACCAGACTCTCGGAATTCCCGTGATCTCATGCGACTACAGCCTTACACCGGAACATCCATTCCCGACAGGTCTTGAAGATGTCTATGACTGTGTGCTTCATGCCCTTTCTATGAAAGAGCTCAAAGCCCAGCCGGACAAAATCATCCTCTGGGGACACAGTGCCGGAGCTAACCTGGCTGCCGGAACCGTCTATATGGCAGTAGAAAAGCAGCAGTTCACACCCTGTATGCAGATTCTGGATTATCCGTACATGGATCCATATCGCAGTTCCACAGAGCGTAAACCAATCAAAAACTCTGTCTCCGGCAAGCTGATGGATACTTTTGCCCACTATTACACAGAGTCTTCGGAAGAACTTCGAAATGTACTTATCTCACCGGTTCTTTTTCCTGCTGAGACATTTACAGATATGCCGCGTACTTTCATTCTCCTGTGCGGTCGCGATAATCTGAATGAAGGAGGCAAAAAATACGGCCTTCTTCTCCGCAAAGCAAAAGTTCCCGTAACATTTTATTATGTACGGGAAGCTCTCCATGGTTTTATTGAAAATCATTTTAATTATGAATATATTCCGGTAATCACAAAAATACAGATCACACGCAGACAGCATGAACTTGCTGAAAAATCTGTGAAGCACATCTGCCGTTGGATTACCGAGCAGATCAAAGATCTGTAGTCGCCCGCAAAATAAGATTTCCCGGGAAGACTACTTTATCTTCGATTTCCCGACCATCCAGTTTTGCAATAATGATCTCTGCTGCCTTCTGTCCGATCAGCCGAATTGGCTGGCTGATCGTCGTCAGCGGCGGCTGGATTAGCGAACTGAGTGAAATATTATCAAATCCTATCACATTTACCTGTTCAGGTATACCAATTCCATCTTTTTGAAACTGCTGTACACATCCGATTGCCAGCGCATCGATTGCCGCGATCACTGCTTTCGGCGTTGCATCCAGTCCTTCATAGTACTTTGCGGCATCCGCTCCAAGCGCGATATAATCCGGTTCTGTGCTTTGTTTCGCCCGATAAACATACTCTTCCCTGAAAGGGATCCCACAGTCCCTGAGTCCCTGCAGATAGCCCTCATAACGGTCTTCTATGACGCTGATATCTGTAGTATTACGAATATATCCGATCGTGGTACGGCCCTTTTCATAAAGAAAATGCACTGCCTCGCGATTGCTCTCAAATCCATCTGTATAAACGTAAGAAACCGGCTCGTCTTCCTGAAACAGATGGTTTGTATAAACGACCGGAAGCTTCTGCGAAAGTGAGCGCAGAAAGTTCAGCATTTCCTCACTGTTTGAATAGGTATTGTAAATAATACCATCAACGTTTCTCTTTAAGATTTCTTCTATATATTCAATCTCAGAGCGGCGGCTTCTCTCCGTGTTGCAGACAAACACCATATAACCGTACTTCAGTGCCATATCTTCTACGCCCCTGAAAAGCTCATTATAAAAGATATTCGTATATTCCGGCACGACCATCGCAATCGTCTTTGTCTTGCCTGTGCGAATACCCTGCGCCAGATAACTCGGCGTATATTTAAGCTCTCGAATTGCCCTTTCTACAGCCTCACGGGTTGCTTCTTTTACTCCGCTTTCTCCGTTTAATACCCTGGAAACCGTTGACTTGGAAACCCCTGCTGCTTTCGCCACATCAAAAATTGTACTCATAGATTT
>CABSEO010000248.1 GCA_902476665.1 uncultured Emergencia sp. | reverse complement strand
CATGCCCCCGCTGCTGTCAGCAGAAAACTGACCGGTGCCAGATATTGGAGAATCAGCCGTGCCTCATTATTTTCTCGTTTACCGTATTCTACCACCTGTCTGCTTCTGATCATGGAAGCAAGAAGGTCTTCCAGTGCATGATCCACTCGTATGCCGTAAAGATATGCGAAAAAAATGTTAGTGGAAAGTGCGTTTCCCCAGGCAGTATCTATACCATATCGAAAAGCCGCCAGATGGCATTCTACTTCATTTTTTGTCACCGCCTTCTGCAGACACTTTGCCAGCTGCAAGAGAAGTCTCTTGGCGCCCGGCGCCTTATCCAACTGCCCGGCTGTAATTTCTACAGCTTCCTTGATATTGAATCCATTGATTTTGTAATTGTTTAAAAGTTCCTGTACCAGAATGTCTCCCTCTCTGGAACGTGCCACTCTTCGGCTGTAAAGTCTGGCTGTCAGCACCCCATAAGGAGCCACCGTCAGAAATATGCCGATGATACACGCCATCACAGGACCAGCAGCAAAATATACAGCAAAAGCTCCGCCTGTACCCAAAGCAAAGCTGCAAATATAGAAATTTTCCAGACTGGTAAAAACTTTTGCTGCTTCAGCTCCATCAATTACCATAAGAATATGACGGCCCAGAGTGCTTCGCCTTCTCAGCATACTATTGTCCGATACGACTTTCAGATTTCTTCGGATATAAAGTCTGCTTCGGAATGTCATATAGATGGAATAGAGAAGCGGATACTGCCAGAGACAAACTCCTGTCAGAAACAAAAGATAGATAAGTTTATCCATACTTTCCCTCCCTGCTGTGCTGCAGTCCGCCTGTATAGTAGGCAGGATGAACTCTCAGGTCCACCGGTAGCGGCCTGTCCGCTGCCAGCCTAGTCAGTATCTGGTTCATTTCCTCAATTTTTGCCTTCATTTCCGGGTACTTTGCGGCTTTTTCCACACAGGAAGCACCATTCCAGAGCCACCATCCCTTTTCAAAATCATAACAGCAGACCTGTCTCGCCGTTACCTGATCCGCCTCCATGTCATAGGAATACTCCCATATTCCCTTCAGCACCTTCTTGGACTTGTCATATGGAAGCTGACACAACTCCAGCACATAGTCAAAATTCTTATAGACCTGCGCAATCAGTTCTCTGCTGTCTCCCCCGTATTCCTGCCTTATCCCGGAAGCCATCTTATACGGCACATTGATACCGTCATTATCATGAATGGTCCCTTTGCTTCTGGTTGTTCCGGTTGAAGTAATGGCCAGAGCCAGCCGAAATGCCGCTCCATCCCGCATCTCCTCCAGCAGAATATAATCATTGTCACCTCGAAGCAGGGACTTGGTGATAGACGCAAGTCTCTCCCCATCAGCCACCAGCTGCATAACGGGTGCCTCCGGCATAATTTTATGCCACGGAGTTTCCGGATCAGTAGCCAGAGCCAATCCTTCCAGGCAGGGATCCTCATAGCGCTGCCACACCTGCATAAGCGTAGTTTTTCCTGAACGTACCTGGCCTGCGAAAATGACGTTAAATCCGATTTCAATCATCTTTCGAAAGAGCGGAACAGCCTCCCGGGGAATAGTTCCCAATTCAGCCAGTTTCTCAAAAGTCAGATCCTGCAGAATATATTTCCGGAACACCATAATGTCCTGATCTTCTTTGGTTCTGTCGCCCGAATAAATGGTGATACGAATCCCATTATGAAGATAAACCTCATGAAACCCGTATTCCAGCCTCTCATAAGGTGTGGCCAGAAGTAGAGTCCTCTTCAACTGTTCTCTCCTGCGTCTGGAAATTCTCTGCGGCTGAAGCTCAGATTTTCCGTCAATCAGACAGTAAAGCCTCTCACCGATCAGTTTTGCGGAAGAAGAACTGCGATATTTTTCCTCCATGTCATATGCCCAGGGCGCCAGACCTGCAAGGCCGTAAACCTCGGCAAAAACACCTTCGGCAAGGCTGGGATACCATGGAGGCTTCCAGCAGTTCTCCAGTTTCTTTTCGCGAAGAATTTCCTTAATCTTTTCCTTATAAAAGCGAGTCTCTTCTGCAAAACCCATAATCGCCCTCTTTTCCCGTTCCAGCTTTCTGTTTTTAGCCAGGTCATCTGTCTCATCCCATTCCTTGTCAAACTCTCGCTCCACCACAGCACAGATCTGAAAAAAACGTTCCATAGGATCTGTCTTTTCCGGTTCATTCTGTGAAAGCGTCCTGCTCATATATTCTTCTAAAGAAAACGCTTTTTCCATAGTCTCTCCTTCTGTTATTCCTCTTCAAACAACGCAGCAAGAACACCGACGGCTTTGGCGAATTTTCCGTATCTAAGCAGACTTCTGCCCTCCATTTCTGCCTGCCATCCATATTCCACGTAAGGAACCGTATAAGCTTCATCCATTTCGCAAAGAGCGAGAATATCCCCTTTCATCAGCAAAGCAGGATCTTTCAGATATTGATTGATGATCAGTGTCCCCTGAAGATTCAGCGGCTGCACCACGTTTTTCTGCTGCAATACAAGTCGCCTGATGGATTTTGACTGCTGTGTGGTTACAAAAAAACGGTAATCCGACGTATTCAGCGCTGCAATCATCATTCCCAGTGCCGCATCGCATCCACCATCAATCACCACATAATCAAACTCTGAGGAAACCTCTGCCAGAATAATTTCATAAGTAGTCTCCGTGAAATATTTGGCAGTCAGAGGATTTCTCACAGCAGGCAGTACCCACATCCCTCTGCACTCTTCCATGTTCTGAAACAAATCTTCGCAGGTAACCCTGCCGCTTCGAACCGCTGCCTTCAAATCATCGATAGAATGGTGGCCCTCCAGACTGAAGAATTCGTCTCCGAACTTACCGCTTCCCATAATATACAGTACCCTCTGGCCCCTCTGCTGCAGAAGCTCCGCCAGCGACTGTGCGAGCATGGTCGTCCCCACCTGACTGTCACCGCCGAAAAAACCGATTACTTTTTTCATAACTCCTCCTCATCAACTATAAATCACCGCAAGTTTTTCTCCAGAAGCTGCGACTCCTGAAATCTGACCAGCCTGTTTCTCTGTAACAATAATATCCAGACTGCCGTACTCCATATTAACAGCACGGACAGGTGCTTCTGTGAGAAATCTGTTCCCACAGAAAAAATACGCATTATCACCGCGGCTGATAGAAACAGGGAGACAGGCCAGCCAATCCTGAGGTACGGTCATCACGAACTTGCCTTTACTGCTTCCCGCTGTCAGTTCCAATTGATCGAAGTATTCCCGAAACAAAGGCATTTCCTTATGAATAAATCCTGTAGCCTCTTTTCCTATCACATAATCCTTTTCCTTTGGAGAAATCCATCCTTCTGCTCTTATATCCATTTTTACTGTCTCCAGCATGTCTTCCCGAATGATCTCTCCTTTGCTTACATTTTCACGGCATACAAGCACATCGTCGTAGAAAAAACGGTTCTTTCCCCATTTTTCCCAAGAAAACAGTGCCGTCACACTGATCAGAATCAGCAGTATCCCGATGATCCTTTTTCCTTTGTCCACATTTCACCTCTTTCTATGCAGCAGCCAGTAGGGCTGTCTGTCATCTATCACAACCTCTTTCCGCGCAGTGCAGCGTTTTCCATCAATCACCGCCGTGAAAACAAAAGACAGGGTTTCTGCTTCCCGCTGTCCCCACTGAAAGAGCATCTCCTCTCCAAACAGTTCTCCCCTGTATACTCCGCCCTTTCCTGCAAGCTCAGCCGTATAGTCTGTGCCTTCCACCCTAAGCCTGATCGAAACAGGTAGGTTCTCGCCCTCCGCCTGCGCCGCAAGGATAAATTTCTCCCCTGACCAGAAAGTATCTCTGCTTCTTTTTTCCTCACGGCATCCCTTTTCTTCAAAATAAAGATTCGCAGATATTCTATGCTCTTCCCACTGCGCAGTATGAAGTACCTGTCCCGTCAGAGAAGCTATAGTTTTTTCTTTTTCTACAGGCTGTTCTGCCATTCTTTCATTTTTCTGCGGTCTACTCCATGTTTCTTCTGCAAAAACGACTGCTGAAAATATGGAAAAAAACAGGACCGCCGACAA
>CABSEO010000247.1 GCA_902476665.1 uncultured Emergencia sp. | reverse complement strand
ATCCGATCCGGATACCCTGTTCCTTACTGTGACCTTTAATGCCAGGGATTTTAAGGGAGGTGATACCACATGAGCCATTATGCACAGCTTTCATCTTCTTTTCATGCCTTTATGGGACTTTGCAGCATCCTTTTAATGACCCTTGCTGTCTGTTTTATGATAACCAGCCTGCTCCACGGATTTCCCCGAAAAAGTCAGTGGATCGGAGGTGTTTTATGCTGTCTTTGCATCCTGTTCATGCAAGGCCTTTGCGATCTGGGCCGTGACGGTTCCCAGAAGCTTTCTCCAACCTTTTTGGCACAGCTTACCGGTTCTCTGCCCTGGATCGCAGTTCCCGGACTATTGAGCATTTTAGCGTTATTTGAGGGATTATTTGGCTACTCTTTGTACAGACAGCAGAAAAAACGCCTTAATCCAGGTACCATCAAAGAAAGTTTTGACGCCCTTCCAGACGGAGTCTGTTTTTCACGGCAAAGTGGTGTTCCTCTCCTTATCAATACACGTATGGAACAGCTTTGCAGTCAGCTTCTGGGGACAAGGCTTCAAAATACCAATTTTTTCTGGCATTCTCTGCAGGTTCAGGAGTACAATAAGAAAATCCACAACATTTCCACAGGAACAACGGTTACTCTTCAGTTTCCTGATGGTACGGTCTGGGATTTCCGCCGCAGGGAATTGTCCCTGAAAAAAGACAGTATATGGCAGTTCTCTGCCTGTAATGTGACACAACAATATCTTTTAAATCAGAAGCTGAAACAGCAGAATGACCAGTTGAATCAGGTAAATGAACACCTGCGGCTTTTCAGTTATGAAGTAGAAAAAGTTACCCGGGAAAAAGAAAATCTGGCCGCCAGAGTAAAGCTGCATGATGAAATCGGAAGAGCGCTTCTGTCTTTCCGCATTTATCTGGAGCAGCCTGGCGACAAACGCAGCAGACAACAGCTTGTGCCTTTGTGGGAATATATTGTCTCTGCCATGGAGCAGGGCATCTCCCCTGAAAGCACTGACAGCCTGGACAAGGTTCTCACTGCTGCCCAAACTCTTGGGATCCACGTGGAAGGATGTTCTAAGCTGCCTCTTTCTCACAGCAAAGGTTCTGAACTGCTTCTTGCGGCCTTGAAAGAGTGTATAAACAATACTGCCAGGCATGCCCATGGAACCCATGTATATCTTCAAATTAGTGAAACACCTGACAGGATTTGTGCCAGCTTTACCAACGACGGAATCCCTCCTTCCGGAAAAATCGTGGAAAAGGGCGGCCTTAAAAATCTGCGGGCAGCTATTGCAAAAGCACATGGCAGTATGGAAATATCCAGCGCCCCGGCCTTTATATTATATATAGAAATTCCAAAAGGAGAATCTTAATTGCGAAAAATAAATGTGATCATTGTAGATGACCAATATATGGCAAGACAGCCTTTTGAGCTGTACATAAAAAGCAGTGGCCGGTATCAGCTGGCCGGTACCGCCAGTTCCGGTCAGCAGGCTCTGTCCCTTGTACAGGCTGTTTCTGCAGACCTGATCCTGATGGATATCCTGATGCCTGATGGGGAAAACGGTCTGGAAACAGCAGCCAGGATCAAAGCTATCCGTCCCTGGATCCGGATCATTGCTGTTACCTCTATGGCAGAAGCCTCCTGGCTGAAACGTGCCAGGGAAATCGGAATCGAAAGCTTCTGGTACAAAGAGTCTTCTAAAGAAACGATTTTAGAGGTAATGGACTGTACCATGAACGGCGATTCTGTATATCCGGATCAGCCGCCCAAGGTAAAGCTGGGGCTCTCCAGCAATACAGAATTTACTCAGAGGGAACTGGAAGTGCTCCGCCTGATGACCCGAGGTATGTCCAATTCTTCCATTGCCGGTGAGCTGGGCATTTCCGAGAACACTGTCAAATCCCATATCCAGCACATGCTTGATAAAACCGGCTATAAAAACAGGACTGAACTGGCCATTGAAGCCCGGATCCGCGGAATCGTGGTGAGTATTCCCTGATTTATCACCGTTCTCCATTCACTGTAATCCCAGTTTTGTTTTTCCTTATCATCCTTTCAGGTGATGTTATTTTTCTCTGAAGTTATATAATCATATAGAGGAGATTCTGTCCTGTCATATGATACACAGAACAGAAAATAACATTTTTCAGGAGGTATGAATATGAAAAAGACAAACCGACAAACCACAAAGCTTCTTTCGCTGGTAATGGCCATACTGGCGGTGCTTTGCATCATCTCCGTTCCGGTTAAGGCCCAGGATTATAATCATTCATTTATCATTACCGGACCAGACACTTACCGGATTGCCTTTGGGGAAGACTACAGGGGCAAAGAATCAGTCACCACCATTCGTAACCAGACCACTATTCCCATGCGTCTGGATATCCAGCGATCCGTTGCCCGCACAAAAGTAGTCACCCCTCCAAAATTAAAACAATTTGAATGGATCGAAAATTCACTTACTAATACTTCCTCCGGCTTTGTGATCCTGGAACCAGGGGAAACCATATCTATGACTTTTATCTTCCGTTCGGACTATTCATCCGGCTCTTCCTGTATGCTTACAGCCACCCGTTCCAATATTTCTGACATCGGCGGCAAAGCTTTTGTCCAGGCACAGCCAATCCCTGTGGAAGGCTCCATTTCAGGTGCATTAGTGGATTATGGCCTTAATCCCGACGAAAATGCCAGATATTTTTCTCTTTCCCTGGCAACCAAGCGTTATGTAAATCTGGAACTGATCAGTAATAACAAAAACCAGGTGACCGCATGGTTTTACTCCAAGGATAATTCCACCTCCCATATGGCAAAACTGGAATCCGATGCATCCGCTGACCATTTCTCCGGTATACTGGATGCGGGAGATTATGTGCTGAAGCTTGCCTACACACGAAGACAAAGCACCCCGGCCAGAACAGAAGTCTTCACTTTGAACATTAGCGGAAGAGAATATATCCAGGCTACAGGTGTGACTCTCACCTGCTCCTCTTCCAACCCTTCCTTCGATTCCAGAATTAAGAAAAAGGCAAAGACCTTTACCATTACTGCCACCACCGTGCCCGCCAACAGCGATGACAAGCTGTCCTGTATTCTTGCAGACGGCAACATTCCTGGCAGTGATTACCTGATCAGCGGCAATGTAGAAGGACAGAATCAGGCAACATTCACCATTACTTACGGTATTGCATCCTGGGCTCATTATACTTATGGTTATACACGGCTTTCAGTAAAAACAGAGGCTGGTGTTCTTTCCAACAATGTGGACATCATCGGAAAAGCAGCTGCACCGGTGGTCAGTGATGTAACCAGCTATTATAATAAGATTCGCTTTAACAAATGTCAGATTGGAGACAGCATGTATCCTTCTGCTTCCCAGCCGGTAAAAGTTTATATGAAATCCGGAAAGAAATGGGTATTAAAAGCCACAGTAAAAAATGGCAGGCCGTTCCAGATCAAAAAATTAAAGCCAAAAACCAAGTACCAATTCAAGTTTGTTTCTGCCTGCAAGGGACCTGACGGCTCGCTGATCAATGGTTCTTCAACTGTGAAAACCTATCGGACAGGGCGAAAAGTCAAGCCGGCTATCCGTTCCATTTCCGTCAGCAATGTAAAGGTTACCTATAACTCCAGATTTGAGAAGTACATGGGGAAATGGACATGGCGTAAATATTACACCACCCGCTTCACTGTGAATGTGCAGCTGAAGAAGCAGCTTCCCGGTACACAAGGCTTATATATAGATGGCGTCAAATGCAAAGGAAAAGGGACTAGCTTTAAAGTAAACCTTTCTTATTCAGGCAATCACAGAGGACGCAAAACACCGATTAATGTTATACCATATTCCAATACCAGCCGGGACAAGGGACTGGGCATAAATGCAAAAACAAAAGTTATCATTCGTTAAACCATGATATACAGTATAAGGCGGCTGCACCTGGCAGCCGCCTCTCTTGATCACATCGATTAATCTATGCACACACTCAAAAAGCGAATGCAGTTTTATCCTGCATCCGCTCTTTTTTCATGTTGATTCCCGAATTATCAATTCCGTATCAAGTATAAGAGACTTCATCTCTTC
>CABSEO010000246.1 GCA_902476665.1 uncultured Emergencia sp. | reverse complement strand
CTGCATCTTGTCACTGCCTTTCAGCGAAACAGTGTAACACTGCCGGGGGACATTATTTTGCCTGTAAGTGACAGCTATCGAAAAGAGTATCTGTCTATGCGCGAAAAAGAACTTTTTGGAGACGAACTGCCATGAACATGAATATCATTTACATTCTGATTTCTTTCCTCTGTACATGCTCCCTGATACACTGTATCTTCCAATACTTCAGCTGTTACAGCAGCGGGCTTTCCTATGGACGTATCATTACCATATCAGGTTATCTTTCAGCTCTCGCGGGATTCTGCCTGATTTCTCTGCCGGCAAACTTTGCTCTGCGCAGTCTGCTGGCCTTGTTTCTGTGCCTTTTCTTATCCGTGTTTCATAAAATGACCCGGTTGTATCGCTGTATCTCTGCTGCGCTGCTCTGGTTTATTCTGCGCAGTATCATACTGTTTCTCTTCCGGCTTTCGGCAAAATTTGATCTACCGGCTTTCACTCTGCCATAGGAAGCATCCTCCTTCTCTCGCTTGTCTGGCTCTGCCTTTTGCTTGCCGGCGCTATGGGAGAATATCTGACAAAAAAAGTTCTCCTCCTTCTTGAGTGGATTCCCCGTTTCTGCCTGCCTGTATCCATGACCATTATCTGCGGCCTGTCGTTAGTATTTGAAATCAATCAGAACAATTATCGCTTGAATTTTGAACACATTGAAACTCTTTCAACGGTGGAGAGGCCGGATCTGCTGTTTTATCTTGCCTGTGCAGGACTTCTTCTTCTAAATCTGCTGATTCCTTATCTTTGTCAACGGATGCTGGATTTGAAAAAAGAGCAAAAAGAAAAAAGTCTCATTTGGGAGCAGAACCGGTATTTTCAGAATCAGTTCTCTCTGCTTCAGTCATCCAGTAGAGAAATCCGTAGTCTGCGTCACGACATGCGCAATCACCTTGCTGCAATCCGTTCCATGATCGTTCCTGAAGACAGGCAGGCATCCCAGTATCTTGACGTGCTTCTGGGAAACTTTAATGTAAGGCAGGAAATTTCCGCTACGGGAAATATTCTTCTGGACAGCCTGGTAAACTACAAATTCCGTAATTACTCTGCAGAAAAACTGAAGATATCCTATCAGGCAGCTGTCCCGGAAGAATTGCCTTTGAATGCCTGGGATCTGACAGTCATTTTGGGAAATCTGATCGATAATGCCATAGAGGCTGCTGTAAAATGTCCCGAAGACAATAGACGAATCAGCCTTTCACTAAACTACCGCAACAGCTGTCTGACCATAGAAATATCCAACACCTATACAGAGAAACTGCAGCCTTCAGGAAGCAGCTATTTCACTACAAAAGGTGACAGTGGCGCTCACGGATTGGGCCTGACCAATGTCCGCCGCACTATTGAGAAAAACGGCGGCACTTTTTCCTTCGGACCCAGAGAAGATCTGTTCTATGCAAGGGTTGTTCTGAGCCTGTAAATAAAACAGTACTCTTTCTCCATGTCAAAAAACCAAAGGGCTCCATCTTCCGATGGAGCCCTTTGGCTGCGATATTTAATAATTTAAGAAAGAAAGTTCAAAAGAAATTATCTCCGTATTCCCTATCTCCTTTTGACAGTTTCAGTATAGCAGGCAATTGTGATGATTTTGTTAAGAAATCATAATGCTGGAGTGTCTTTTATGTTACGAATTTATTAAGCATTACAAAATATCTGTTTTATGCTTTTTCCCCATGTCTTTTTACAGCATCTGCAATCTGCTCCAGTCCTCTTTTTACCACCTGTCTTGGCATAGCCAGATTCAGCCGTACAAAGCCCTCTGCATTTCCAACAAACAGCTTATCTCCGCCTTCCAGCAATACCCCTGCTTCACTTGCAAAAAACATAGGCAGATTCTCCACATCTTTCAGATATGAGTTGAAGTCTACCCAGGCAAAGTAGGTTGCCTCAGGTACTCGGAACACAGCTTCAGGCAAGTTTTCCGCCAGATACGCTCTGACAAGTTCCATGTTTTCATCAATATAGTTCTTTAACTCGCAGAGCCACAGCCAACCATGACGGTAAGCGGCCTCGTTGGCTGCCAGAGACAGAGGATTAATCGCACCGTTCATCTTATCGTTTTTTATAACGATATCACGAAGTTCCCTATTTCTGATAATCACATTAGAAAACATCAGTCCTGCCATATTAAATGTCTTGCTGGCTGCCATACAAGTGATCAGTTTATCATATTCGGGCATAATTTTACCCATGGGAACATGTTTGATTCCCCCGCGCAGAAGATCGCAGTGAATTTCATCAGAGATTATCCACAGATCATATTTTTCCACGATTTCTGCAATTTTTTTTGCTTCTTCCAAAGTCCAGACTCTTCCTGTCGGGTTATGAGGATTGCACCATAACACCAGCTTTACAGCTGGATCCGCAGCTTTCTCTTCAAAATCCTCAAAGTCGATTGAAAAATTTCCCTCTTCATATTTCAGCGGCGAGCACAATACCTCTCTCCTGTTATAATTTCCCGCATGACGAAAAAATCCATAAGCTGGAGTCACAATAAGATATTTTTCGTTTTCCTTTACCAGATCTCCTACCAGTTCATACAGTGCGGGAATGATTCCCGGCGAAAATACCAGCTGCTCTTTTGGAAATGACCAGTCATAACGCTCTTTGCACCATACAGAAAAAGCATCATAATACTCATCTCCGTAGATACCAGTATATCCTAATATCCTTCGCTCCACTCTGTCTTTGATTGCCTGAAGAATTTCAGGTGCTACAGCGAAATCCATATCCGCTACCCACATTCGGATAAACTTATCATCAGGTGTGGAAAACTTTACATCAGGGTTATCCGAAAACATATACGGCCTGAACCCTTCCACATTCACTGAGTCCGTATGACTTCTGTCGATTACTTCATCAAAATTGTACTTCATTTTGCCTCCTTATCTTTTCCCGGCTCCATAACTCTGCGTTCTAAGTCCGGATTTCAATTCATGCCGCGCTAAATTGTTAAGCATATTAACTATAGAGTAAAAAGAATACCCCTCCCTGAACAGGGCAGAAAGGAGTTTACAAATCTTTGCTTTCATCCACGTCCATCTGAAATGACGCATTCAGCCGTTTCTGTATCTTTATACAGCTTTCCATTTCAGCTTCAGAAATACCCTCAAGCATAGCAAAGCTCCGTTTATAGCAGGCAGACTCGAAATCTTTATGCTTCAAATAAATTTCTTTCCCCTGATCTGTTAGAAATAAATTATATTCTCTGCTATTATCTTCATTTCGGCTCTGTGTCACCCATCCCTTCTGCTTCAACTTTCTGATCAGCTGTGAACAGGCGCTGTTAGTCTTGTTAAACATTTTGGCAAGCTCACCGATAGCCTTGATCATCTGAGATTCTGCCTGATACATGATTACACCCTGATAGTCATGAAGCTGACTGTCATATTCATTAATCAAAGCGGTGCAGCGATCCAGCTCGTTTATGATTGCACAAAACAGTTCATATCTTTTCTGTTCTGACATAAGTTCCTCTCTTTCATAGCAAGTTGTCCACTGCCGGAAAGCTTACTGTTTCAGACAGTCTGTACAGATTCCATATAGTTAATGTGCTTAACTTTTTATATGCTTAATTTTAACAGAAGCTATGCCCCCTGTCAAGTCAAAGGCTGTGAAAAAGACGGCTGCCGGTTACGGAACTTTTTGCGTTTCCTCCTCAGGAAACGCAAAAGAGATGTCTCCATTTTGGAAGCATCTCTTTGAATAGTTTTTGAACAATACTCGATTCTCTGAAAAAACGATACTATTCTGATTAACGCATGGAGAAATACAACCCGTTAAAAACACTGGGTTTTCGAAAGGATTTTCACATATGGAAACATACGCTAATCCCCCAATAGGCTTTGATTTTAACCAGTATTCGTTCTCACTTCAACTGTACATACCAATATTTGCAACAAACAGCAGGTGTATTATTGCACCTAATAACAAAAACAGCCCCAACAAAGTGTATAAAACACTTTCCACAACTTTCTCTTTTTTTAGAAGTCTCTTGCCGCCGAAATAAGTAAAAAAGATACCAAATGTATAAGGAATTAATACTCT